>NZ_JAUBOQ010000047.1:0-20882 GCF_036700325.1 Microcoleus sp. Z1_B2 | reverse complement strand
CATCTTGCCTGTTCTTGAGGATTTGACAGAGCCATCAAAGTAATATAAAATCTCAAATCATATAACTTTTATTCTCTCCAATTGTGCTTCTAAGTTCTCGATTAAATTATTTACTAACTGTAACTGGTACTGTTGAACATTCATATTTAATGGCTCTTTGCTGTCTTGAAAACAGATAACTTTTCCGGCGATTTCCTTATAGTGTTGCAGCATGGAAAAAGTATCGGTACTGAAGCGAGCGAGATAGTTTTTAGCAGCCTCGCTGCAAATTTCCGTTACTTGATTTAGATAAGCTTCTGGCGATTCAGGCGGCTTTTCATACCCAGTTCTTTTATTCAAAATATAGCTAGCACCGCCGACTACTGCGGCTCCCACGGGCCCGCCCAATAGCCAACCTAAGCCTGTGGCGATCGCCACAGGAGTCACTTCACTGTCGATCGACTTTTGAGCTGGAGGTGGTGGCGGTTCCGGTAAGCTAACTTGCGGGGATGGAGGAAAGGAAATCAAAAGTGCGATCGGCTGTTCTTTATCAAAGAACTCGCAAGCTTTATTTACCCATTCTGCGATGGTTTGCTGCTGCTTCAACACCTCTCGCTCAAATTTTAGCTTCCAGGCATCAAAACTCCCTTCCTGGAGCGACAGCGCCATTTCCGATTGATACCGCTGCAAAAGTGTGGGCTGGTAAAGCCAAATCTCGAAATCGGAAACGCTGGCTTGAAAGCCTTTTGATATCAGTTTTTCAGCTTTTTGTTTAATTTCAATTTTGTCTTTGTGCTTCTTTTGAGCAGCGGCTATTTCTGCGGTGACAGTTTCAGCTTTGGCTCGAAGAGATTGGCAAATTTTAGTAGCTATAGCTTCAATTCTGGGCAACTTAACTGCTAGTTGTTCCTGTCGATCTGCCACAATACTCTGCAAAGCCGATTCAAAGCTGGCAATTCCTGTAGTTTGGGCGGCCGCCACATCTCCTTTCAGCCTCGCCCTCAAAGCCGGCAAAGCATCGACGCGGTAGATATTGCTGATATTGTTCGGCAAGTTCGAGCGAAAACTTTCGGCAACAAACAACAAGCGATTGTAAACTTGTTTTTGGTCGTCTGGTTCGAGTAGATTGAGAAAATTGGCAACAAAGACGACTGTGTTGATGTTGCGATCGCTCAACCAATCTCTCAAGTTCTCCCGTTCGCCTAAAGTCATCAATTTGCGAGCATCTAAAACCTGCACAACCAAATCAGCCGTTAGCAATTTATCCCGAACCAAATTATCCTGTTCTTCGCGATCGTTGGTTCCCGGCAAATCCAGCAATTCCACACCGGTTTGCAGGAATGGATGGGGACAGTAAACATTCACGGCTGCCACATCATCCCGCATTTGTCTCGCGTCGTCAAGGATGGCGTAGCGTTTCAAAACATCAGTCCCCGGTTCGCTAATTTCCGTGCCGTCTTTCAGGGTAATTTTTGCGCGCAATTCCTCGCCGTAGTTGACATAAATGGCAGCACCTGTAGTGGGCACAAGGTCGATCGGCAAAGCACGATTTCCAAGCATTGCATTGAGCAAAGTTGACTTGCCGTAGTTAAACGGGCCAAAGACAGCTATTTGAAAAGTTGGTTTGGCGAGATACTCGCAGATTGAGGTTGTATCTAGATAAAGTTGGGAGTTTTTGTCGAGTTCGAGAATACCGAGTGCTGATTTGAGATTGTCGGTGAGGTATTGATAAATTTCGGGTTGTTGCATATTGTTGTTTTATTTCAAGCGGATGCTAGGAAAGCTTGATATAGCGATTCGATACTCTGCGACTCCGCAGAAACATCAGCCTCCAATTTTTTCAACCGCTGTGATTCAGCCTGACAATTAATCTCGCGAGATTCCTTTTGTTCCAGCAAATTATCTAACTCTGATTTCCGAGAATTGATATCACCATTCATGCGATCGCCCACTTCCCGCCCGTAAACATCAAAACACTCTTTTACAGCATCGTGAATCGGCTGCCACTGCTCTTGAGCCACCTGCGGCAGATATTTAACTAGCTCTTTTTTCGCCGCTTTCACCAACTGTTTATGAGCTCCGTCTGCTTGCAAAACCCCAACACCCATCCCCAATAAAGCCAAGTACAGCGGCCCCAAAACAATCCCCGTCAAACTAGCAAGAATCGTACTGACGCTCAACACAGTAATTAAGTTTAGCAGGATATTTTTCCAATCAAAACCTGCTCCTGCCATTGCTACGCCTGCCAGATTCCCGGTCGTTAACGAGAACAATCCCATCGCCCATTTTGCCCAACTGGGCGAGTTATCTTCGTTCGAGTTGCTGACTGCTGCTGGTATTTTTTGTCCCGTTAGTTTTTCGGTGATTTTTTCAGTCACTTTCGTGTAAGATGCTCCGTAATTTGCGGCACTTTTCGAGAGTTGCGAAAATGCTGAATTCATCTCTTGTTCAGCAGTTAGAGTCCAAGCTGCTAGTTTGTCATTGATGTACTGCTCGAATGCTCGTTTGAGCGATGCTTCAAAGGCTTCTCGCTTGCCTTGGCTGAAGAAATCCAGAAATCTCAGTTCAGGTTGATACCGTAAGAAATCTGTTTCAAAGGTATTTTCTAAGTTGAGAACGTAGGTGCGGAAAGAATCTGCGATCGCCCGCGATTTACTATCTCTAACTTCGATAATTTCTTGTTGAAACTCATCGCGAATGTGAGTCAGCTTCTTAAACTCCGGCTCAACTGAATTAATCTTTTCCTTCAACTCATTGACATCGCGATCGAGTAATGGTAATCTGCGCCCAACAGTTTCGCGGACACGAGCAGAAATTTGACGCGCCAAAGTCCTCGCCGGACGCAATTCCGAAATCGCTCTTTCCTGGGTCAAAAACGTATTTAGTGCCGCCATAAACTCTGGAAAACCAGTTCCTGTCAAATCCGCATCCGGGTTTTTCATCCGCAATCTGAGCGCCTTAATTGAGGTAATTGCAAACACTCGCTCGTCGTAAATGTCGTGGCCTTCTGTTAAACAATATTCAGCCAAATTAGCTTGAAAAACCCGCCGCAGTTTCCCTTCTGCTTCTGCCAATTCTTCAGGATCATCCGGGTCAATCAAACTTTCCCGCACCTGATCCCAAGCATTTATCAGGAAGAAAATGCTCAATCCGCGATTTTTGATGTAATTTTCTAGATAGCGTCTTTCGCCCATTGTGCAAGGCTGAGTGGCTCTAAGTACAAATAAAATAGCGTGGCAGTTGTTGATGTAACCGAGAGATAATTCATTCCGGGCTTCTGTATCGTTCAGTCCGGGACTGTCTACTATTTCTATGCCTTTTTCCAGCAAAGGTAAGGGATATTCTACTACGGCGCAATCGATATCTGGAAATGCTGGTTTCTTTTCTTCTTCTAAGCGTTTTGCCTCAGCGGGGTCAATTGTGTAGTTCTGTTTAAAACTTTTAAAATCTAGCTGTTTTGGGCTTTTGCCGTCATTGAAATAAACGGTGACTTTTTTTTCTGAACCGTAGCGCAAAATCGTCAGCAAAGCTGTACAGGGGTTTACGTCGCTGGGCAGTAAGTTTTCGCCGATTAACGCATTGAGAAAAGTGCTTTTACCGCGTTTCATGTCGCCTAGCACTAGCAGCCGAAAGACTCCTTGGCGCAAGTTTTTACTGGCGACATCAATGTCGGCGTTGTCTGTTTCTAAACCGAGTTTTCCCGATGCTTCTCCTCCTGCTAATTCTGATTGGTTGATGGCTGTGGCGATGTTGCTGAGGCGAGTGGCAATTTCTCGGCGGACGGCGGCTACTCGCTCTAAATCGTTGAGAAAGTTGCTAGTTTCTACTTTAAGGTTCATGGGTATTTCCTGATAGTTTCCTGCTTGAAATTCTCAACTTTTGTCTTCTTCAATAAACATTTTGTAAGCTATGAAAGCAATGCCTCCCACTATCAGCGCCGCTGCCAGCCAAGATGCTATGCGAACTGCAACGATAACAGCAATGACAATGCCTGTAAATTGAGCGGCTGCTATAATTTTTCTGCGCCACTGTTTGAGTTTGCCGTTAACTTGGCTGTCGGGTTCTTGGTACTTGCTTGTTAGATGTTCGGGCACTGAGCGGTCAATTTCGGCTTCTAGTTCGCGGAGCCGAATTTCTTGTTCGCGCTTCCGCAGTTCTTGTTCTTTGCGCCGGAGTTCTCTGGATTTGTTGTCTGGAGAATTCATAAATTTTAGCCTGTTTTTCGCTGAAAAAATGTGTTATTTATTGTCAATGTTGCGGAGCGATAAGTTCTCTACGACTGTAACTCACCTTTTCCGGCGTGTCGAGAAATGTTAAGAAATTTTAAAAAGGGCGATTCCCTACGGGATAGCTACGCTGTCGCGCATTTAAATTGTATATTCAGGGCGGGCTTTTAGGCCCACCCCACCCCACAAGACGGGGAATTGTTTTTTAACAGACAATTTAAATGTAGAACAGCTTACGCTTCACGACTAATTAAGCCGATCGCCCTACGCCCTAGATTAGCCGCTGCCAATCATCAATAGCCTTCGGGGCCGATAGTAGTGCGATCGCACTCGGCTTCCGACAAATCAACCAAGCGCGATCGAAATAAGTTGCATCCCGCTAATTGAGCTTTGGTTAACTTTGCTTTCTCCAAATTAGCACGGCTCAAATCCGCATATCTCAAATCGGCATTCGTCAAATCTGCATTGTACAAATCCGCACCTTGCAAATTGGCTTTCTGCAAATTAGCACCTTGCAAATTGGCGTGACGCAAATTTGCTCTTGATAAGTTTGCTCTTGATAAAGTTGCTTCCGACAAGTTAGCTTGATAAAGTTGAATATCGCCCAATTCAGCATCTTGCAAATCAGTTTTATAAAGATTGGCTTGAGTCAAATTTCCGTAGGGCAAATAAGCTCGCCTCAGAACGCTACCAGAAAGATTTATTTCTGTCAAATCTGCTTGAAACAAGTTATCTTCACTTAAGTCAACTGCGTTAAAGTTTCGCTGGCCCTCAGCATACTGAGCGAGCAATTCCTCAGCGCTTAGCTTTTGCATTTTCACCCCTCATGACGACAGCTACTGCAGCCAATCCATAACAGTAATTAATGGTTATTATTCTGCGTATTTATACTTAGGCATATTCTTATGTTAAGCTTGTGTAACAACAGTCGCATTTTTTCTAAGATTTTTTTTATATTTGTAAATTTCTGCCTTGCTTAACCAGTAAGCGGTTAGTAATGTCAAGATCGATCGAGAAACCAAAGCCAATCCTCTACTGAAATATGCCAGAACTTCCTCTCTCCATTGCTCAGCACTACCACGAACGGACAAAATACGACCCTGAAACCATTGCTGCTAAAAGCAAACAGCTAGATTGGACAGAGCAACCTGTGCCTTTCAAAGAATATAAAATTGGAGCGTATTTTGACCTCAAGCCTTATCTCAAAGACCCCTCGGAGGATGCCGATGCCGATCCCGATGCCGCTTGGTGGCATCGGTTATCTAGCTTGTTGCTGTGCAGCTACGGGTTGACGGCGAAAGTGCAGACGGTAGACGACAGCTACCTGTATTTGCGATCCGCACCGTCGGCGGGTGGACTCTACCCAGCAGAGGTTTATTTAATTTCCCGTGGCACTGCCCAGTTGCCGGCCGGACTCTACAACTATCAGTGCAGAACTCATTCACTTGTTCATTTTTGGGACAGTCAAGTTTGGCCGACATTGCAAGCAGCTTGTTTCCAGTCGCCCGCGCTAGAAAATACCCAATTGGCGATCGCCATTACCACTGTTTTTTTCCGTTCTTCTTGGCGTTACGAAGACCGAGCTTATCGGCGAATTTTTCTAGACACCGGTCATTTATTGAGCAATATCGAGTTAGCTTGCGCCGTCAACGATTACCGACCTCACCTGATTGGAGGATTCGCCGACGAAGCTGTCAATGAATTACTGTACATCGACTCGGATCAAGAAGGAGCAATTTGTGTAGTTGCTTTAGCCGACTTGCTAGATATTGACCAAAACTTGCCTAAATTTAAAACAGCTTTGCCCGGAAACACCACCACTGATTACCCGAAAATTTCCGAAGGTCAACTGTTAAAATACCTCCACAAAGCGACGCATTTAGAATCAGACCCTACCGGATCTGACGGCTGGAAAGTTGATGAAAATGAAGGGGAATTAGAAGATAAATACAACTTTCCCTTTTGTACTAAAGTTTCGACTGTCACTCCTTCGATTCCTTGGGGAGTGAACCTGGAAACTTTAGAAAACACTATGCTCAAAAGGCGTTCGACCCGTGCTTATACAGGTGCTTCTTTGAGCTTGGGCGAACTGCTAGCTATGCTGGATTTTACTTACCAGCCGCAGCACTATATCGACCAAGGATTAGACGGTAATCCAGACTATTTCGATCTAAGTTTGATCGAGACTTTTATTGCTGTTTCGGGAGTGCATGGGTTAGAAGAAGGCTGTTACTATTACGCTCCGAAAGCTCAAGAATTGCGGCAAATTCGGTTTAAGAATTTCCGCAGGGAATTGCATTTTTTGTGTTTGGGGCAAGACTTGGGCAGAGATGCGGGGGCGCTGTTATTTCACACGGCGGATTTGAACAGGGCTGTAGCAAAATATGGCGATCGAGTTTACCGCTATTTGCACATGGACGCGGGTCATTTGGGCCAGCGGTTGAATTTAGCAGCTATGCAACTGCGTTTGGGTGTCAGCGGTATCGCGGGCTTTTTTGACGATCGCGTCAATGACGTTCTCGGTATTCCTGCGGGTGAGGCTGTGCTTTATATTACCAGTCTGGGAAGACCTCGATCGTAAGAATGAGCGAATCGATTTTAGATTTTAGATTTTAGATTTTAGATTGAAGGATTGGCCGGGCTGATTTACGGTAGGAACCACTCAATCTGCCAAAAATCAACCAAGCGAGTCAGTCAATCTTCTGAATTTTCAAGTGATAGCAGTAAAGTGAGGATTGCAAACCTGTAATAGAGAGGTTTTACGTAAGTCCTGCTATTGCTATTTGCCAATGCAAAACCTGCTAAATATTCTGTCGAGCACTGATTCTGTCACTTCTTCGCCCGTAACTTCTCCCAATGCTTGAATTGCACCGCGCAAATCTATTGTCCAGAAATCTAAAGGCAATTTATTGCTCATAGTCTCTGTGCATTGTTCCAGAGAAATTTTAGCTTTAGTTAAGGCCGCTGCTTGTCGCTGGTTGATTGCTAAGTCGGAGTTGGCTGCTTGCAAATTTCCCCCGCTGACAGCATCTAAAATTGCTGTTTCTAAGTCTTCTATGCCTCGGTCGATGGCGGCGGCTGTGGTAACTATTGGGTGAATTTCTGAGGAAAAAGGTAGTTCGGGGAGGGTTTTTACTAAGTCGATTTTGTTGATAATTATAATTAGCTGGCGGTGCTTTACTTGTTCGTAAATTTCCGAATCGCCCTCTGTCCAACCAGATGTCGCGTCAATTGTCAACAACACTAAATCGGCTTGTTTTGCTGCTGCGCGCGATCGCTCAACGCCAATTTTTTCTACCTTGTCTTCGGTTTCTCGAATGCCCGCAGTATCGAGCACCTGCACCGGAATGCCGCCCACAACTAGCTGCGATTCTACCACATCCCGCGTCGTACCGGGCAAATCCGTGACGATCGCCCGATCGCTCTTACTCCACGCATTCAACAAACTCGATTTTCCCACATTCGGCCGCCCAACAATCGCTACTTTCAAACCGGTTCTCAACAATTCTCCGCGATCTGCCGTCGCCAAAATTGTTGACAATTCCTCCAAAACATGATTTATTTCCAAAGATGTTTTAGCTTCATCTAAAGGCGGCAAATCTTCCTCAAAATCAATTCTCGCCTCAATTTCTGCCAACACGTCCAAACAAGTTGTTCTCAATTTGCGAATGGGCTGCGCTAATTTTCCCTGCAAACTGGCCAAAGCACTTTGTGCAGCAGCGGGCGATTTTGCTCCCACCAAATCTGAGATACTTTCAGCTTGAGTTAAATCCAGCCTCCCGTTCAAAAAAGCCCGCAGCGAAAACTCTCCTGGCGCGGCTAATCTCGCCCCATGTTCCAAACACAACTGCAAGACTTGCTGCACGGCCATAATGCCACCGTGACAGTGAAATTCCACCACATCTTCGCGAGTAAAAGAACGCGGCGCTTTCATGATTAGCAGCAAAGCTTCATCGACTAATTCTTGAGTTTTGGGGCGGCGGATGTGACCGTAAAGAATGCGGTGAGACTCCCAAATTTGCCGTCCTGGGGCGCGAAACAGAGTTTCGGCAATTTTTAAGGCTGCGGAACCGGAAACTCGCACAATGCCGACGCTGCCTTGTTGGGGAACTATGGCGGTGGCGATCGCTGCGATCGTTCCTCCTTTTGTTAGTGATTCAGACATTTTTATTGTTCACACATTTAAAAGTTCTCTCAATCTCCTGTTTTTGAGTATCAGGCAATTGCTTCTCGGTATTTGAGAGTATAAATCTCTAGTTCGTCATTCAAAAAATTAAAATAGTCGCCCTTTAGGGCAAAATGCACCAGTTTCCGGGTCGAAGCGTAGGAGATATTTGGTAATCTTTTCCCTAGAATCGCTAATTGCTCGTCGGCTGCGAGAGACCAGATAACTTGAATTAGGGATTCAACCACTTGTACGTTCATTTGACTGACCTCCGGCTTGGTTGTTAAATTATACATATCTCATTGACAGGATAAACAATTTCAGCATTTTTTTTCTAAAATATTAGAAGAGCGTGGCAACAGCGATGGACTTGGCTAGCCAATCCGATCGCCCGTTTGTCCAGTCAGTCGATTTTAGATTTTAGATTGACTCCACAAATGAATCGGGTAGCTTGAACAGGGGTCTAAAATTTTGGGAGGCTAACGACTCCTGTCGGAAAGCAACTATCGGTTTTTGGGTAGGAGTCACGGATCGATCGAACTTAAATTACTCAGCCAAATATTTTGGCTATTCTGATTTCATGCGATAATGGAAAATTGACAATCAAGCATCCAGGATACAAGCCCCCGGATTCATCCGTGGAGAAAGAAAAAACCTGTATCCGATGAAACTTGCCCCCCGAATTTATCTGTGGGGTCAATGCTTCAATCTAAAATCTAAAATCTAAAATCTAAAATCGATTGACAGGGTAGAGGGCAAAGTATGATTGGTCAACTTCTAGACAGACGTTACCGCATCATTAAAGTCACAGACTCAAGTGAGGTGGGAAAAACTTATCTAGCAGCAGATACTCACCGTCCCGGGTATCCGCAATGCACGGTTAGAGAAATGCGGCTACCCGGCACAAGTTCGCAAACTCCAGAATTAGTCAAAGTTTTATTTCAAAGAAACGCCGAAATAATTGAAAAATTGGGAAAACACGACAAAATCCCGGAATTATTGGCGTATTTTGAGGAAAATCAAAGTTTATACTTAATTGAAGAATTTATTGCCGGATTACCTTTAAGTCAAGAACTAATACCCGGTCAACCTTGGGATGAAGACCAAGTAATTAATCTGCTATCAGAAATATTAGAAATTTTGGTGTTCATCCACGAGAAGGGTTTTATTCACCGCAGAATTCAACCAGACAGAGCGATCCGGCGCGAGTCTGACGGCAAATTTGTATTGGTAGACTTTAGCTTAGACAAAGAAATTAACCCGGAACTTGCTAACTGTCATTTGTTGTCGCAAACTTCCCCGAACTCTGTTAAACGGCCTGTGGCAAAAAAACAGGATTTGGCGGCTCAGGAATTATACGTGCCGATCGAGCAATTGAGCGGCAACCCCCGTTACAATAGCGACATCTACGCTCTAGGTACGATCGCCCAGATTGCCGTCACGGGACTCTCACCCAACGAACTGAGTGCCTTAAAAAACAACAAAAACGAAATTCCCTGGCGAAACCGGGCAACTTGTTCGGTCGCCCTAGCAGATATTATCGATCGAATGGTGCGCCCCGACTGCGAGGAACGTTATCAGGAGGCCGCCGAAGTTTTAGCAGACATCAAACAAATCGCCGTAAAATTGGAGGTTGAGCCGCCGCCAGCCACAATCATCACGGACGCTATGAGTCAACCGCGAAGACAAAGCCAAACCAAACTGCTGCTGTTGGCTGCAACAGCGGCAGCTTTAATCTTGTCGGCACTGATGATTTACTTTTGGCAGAGTCAAAGTCCGGCGAGGTCAAAAGAATTGTTGGCCCGCGGCGTTATCAAGGCGCAGCAAGGTGACACAACAGGCGCGATCGCCGATTATACTCAAGCGATCGCCCTGAATGCCAGCGATGCGGAAACTTACTACAAGCGGGCAAACGCTCGCTACGACACGGGCGCCACCGAGGAAGCAATACAGGATTACACGCAAGCAATTAAAGTCAATCCCAGCCACACCAAAGCTCTCTACAATCGAGGTATGGCCCGCCTCGACATCGGGGACAAGCGGGGGGCCGTGGAAGATTTCACCCAAGTAGTGCGACTCAATCCCAGCGACGGTGAGGCCTACTCTCAGCGGGGTTTGGCCTACTACGATTTGGGCGACTACCGCACAGCAATTGAAGACTACACTCAGGCAATTCGGCTCAGTCCCAACGATGCTACAGCTTACAGCAATCGGGGTTTAGCTCGATCGGCAGCAGGCGACAAAACAGGAGCAATGGCAGATTTTACTCAAGCCCTGCAAATTAGCCCCAAACAAGCTGGCGTATACTACAGTCGTGGTCGAGCGAGATTTAATCTGGCAGATTATCAAGGAGCGATGGAAGATTATACTAAGGCGATCGAATTACAACCAGATCTCGCCGATGCTTATACCAATCGGTGCAGCGCTTACTTGAATTTGGCCACCTACGACAAAGCGATTGCAGATTGCACCGAAGGAATTCGCCTCGATCCAAAAGATGAAGCAGCTTACAACAACCGCTGCATTGCTTATCTGAATTTAAAGCAATTTCAAAAGGCTAGCGAAGATTGCAGTTTGACGATCGGACTCAACGGCAACAATCCCAAAGCATACAGCAATCGAGGATTAGCTCGATCGGCTTCAGGAGACAAGCAGGGAGCTTTAGAAGATTTTACTCAAGCAATTCGGCTCAATCCCAGCGATGCAGTAGCTTACAGCAATCGCGGTACTATTTACTCAGAACTAAAAAATTACCCTTTAGCAGTTGAGGATTTCGCTCACTCGCTGCGGCTCAACCCCAACAATGCTAGCGCTTTTTATAGCCGGGGCCTCGTCCGCCGCCAACTCAAAGACCGTGCTGGGGCGATCGAGGATTTTCAGAAAGCTGCAACCCTCTTTCTAGAACAAGGAAGAGCCGATGGTTTCCAAAACGCACAATCACAAATCAACGACCCTAAATAAACTATTAGTCACCATTCAGATGTTAAAAAAAGCAGAAAAAAGTCAGAAGGGAGAAGAAAAAAGGAAGAAACAAGAAAGCAAAATTACCAATTACAAATTACCAATTACAAATTACCAATTCCCCGTTACCAATTCTAAATTATAGATATGAACATGGTTGGTCAACTTTTAGACAGGCGTTATCGCGTAGTGCAAATTCTCAGTTCAGGAGCTTTTGGACAGACTTATTTAGCTGTCGATACTCGCCGACCGGGCCATCCTCAATGTGTAGTCAAACAACTGCGCCCTCCCAGCAACACTTCCACAGTTCTCAAAACAGCTTATCGCTTATTTAAACAAGAAGCAGAAATATTAGAAAAGCTGGGAAAACACGATCAAATTCCATTTTTACTAGCTTATTTTGAAGAAGCGAATCAATTCTACCTCGTTGAAGAGTTTGTCCCCGGACACGCCCTAAATAGGGAAATTGTGGCCGGTCAACCTTGGCGAGAAGAACGAGTGCTGGATCTGTTGCAAGAAGTGTTACAAGTTCTCGCCTTCGTACACTCTCAGGGAGTGATTCACCGCGATGTTAATCCCTCCAACTTAATCCGCCGCAAACCAGACGGCAAATTAGTTTTAATTGACTTTGGTTCGGTTAAAGAAGTTGCAAGTCACGTCAGTGACTACGATACCGAATTTCCGCGCACCATTGCTACTGGTACTCCGGCTTATATGCCGATCGAACAATTTCAAGGCAACCCGCAATTTAGCAGTGACCTCTATGCAGTCGGGATGATGGCAGTCCAAGCTATCACTGGTTTACCCGGTACGGATTTGCCAAAATTGCAAGATCCGAGTCCTTCTCATACCGGGGAAATTGTTTGGCGAAACCGAGCTCAATGTTCTGTGGGATTAGCCAATATAATTGACAAAATGGTCTGTCACCAATTTGCCAAGCGCTATCAATCTGCGGATGAAGTTTTGCTAGCTCTGAGCAAGTTGAGACACCGCCAAGAACCGATGAATCCGGCTCACAAGAAAAGTATGGCTCCCACCTTAGTTTCTTCTGATAGTTTTTCGTCACGTTTGGGAAGTCGATTTTGGTTGCTGATTTTGGCAGGCGTCGGGGCGGCAATAGTTCTGATATTTCTGTTTAGTTACTGGCGCCGCCCGAATCCGATTAAAGCTCAGGAATATTACGAACAGGGAGTGGAAAAGTCTCGCAATAAAGATGCGGATGCAGCTTTGCAGGCTTTTAATAAGTCAATTCAATTGAATCCTAAAAATGCTGAGAGTTTTTACCAGCGCGGTAATGCTAATTATGATTTACAAAAATATCAAGAAGCAATTGCAGATTATTCTCAGGCGATCGCTCTCAATCCTAAATATGTTCAGGCTTATTTTAACCGCGGCCTAGCCCGTCACGATTTTAACGACACGCGCGGGGCGATAGAGGATTACACTCAAGCTCTGAATCTCCAGCCCAAGGATGCTGATACATATTATGAAAGAGGAGTTGCTTATTTAGAACTGCAAGATTACAAGATGGCTATTCAGGATTTTAATGAAGTAATTCGGTTGCAGCCGAACCTGGTTAAAGCTTATCATTCGCGGGGGTTGGCTCGTGCTGGGAGTGGCGATTTGCAGGGGGCGATTGGAGATTATACTGAAGCAATTAAACTTGATGCTAAGAATGTTGATGCTTTCTACAGTCGGGGGAGAGCTCGCTTTCACCTAGGAGATTATCAGGGAGCTTTGGCGGATTATTCTCAGGTAATTGCGATCGATCCCAAGAGTGGAGATGCTTACGCTAATCGTTGTAGCACCCAGTTGAATTTAGGAGCGCATCAAGCGGCAATTGACGATTGTACTCAGGCAATTTCGCTGAGCGAGGAGGATGGGGTTCCTTACAACAATCGCTGCATTGCTTATTTAAATTTGAAGGATTATCCCAAAGCAATTGCCGATTGCACTCAAGCGCTGACAGTGAATCCGAATGATTTTAATGCTTTTAACAATCGCGGTTTAGCTCGCAGCGCCGGGGGTGACGCCCAGGGGGCGATCGCAGATTTTACAGCAGCAATCGGGTTCAATCCCAACAATGCTGAAGCTTACGCCAATCGGGCTAAGATTTATCACGAGTTAAAGAATTACAATAGTGCGATCGCAGATTACGTGCAAGCTATTCGGATCAGTCCTAATTATGCTGCTGCTTACTACGGTAGAGGCATGGTTCGTAGCTCCTTGGGAGACAAAGCAGGAGCAATTAGCGATTTAGAAAAAGCTGGCAAAATGTTTCTCGATCAAGGACTTACTGGCGGTTACAAAGATGCACAATTTGAGATTGAAAAACTCAAGTAGTCAATCGATTTTAGATTTTAGATTTTAGATTTTAGATTAAAGAATTGAAGCATTGACCCCACGGATAAATACGTTCGGCAAGTTTCATCGGATACAGGTTTTTTACAGCATATTCCATGTATATTTAGTACACACAATCTTGTAGTAAGTAAGGTGCGTCGCCACCAGTCAATCTGCAAGTTCTATTTAAAAGGTCGCAGATCCGCACCCTACATATTAAAATCACACAACATAAATATAGCAGCTACTGTACTTCATCAACCACCGAATATGCTGTATTTCTCCGTCCTGATTCTGCTTTCGGAATGAATCCGGGGGCTTGTATCCTGGATGCTTTCGGTCATTAGTCATTAGTCATTATTTCTCGGTGTTATATTTCTTATGTGGCAGATTTTTATAATCTCAGATTGCTCCGGGGCTGGTTCACGCTAATCTTTAATACCAACAGAAAATGCAGGTGAACCAGCCATTACGCGCTATTAATTCAAGCTATTATCAATCAATTTTCTGGGTCTTGCAGTCTCTTCACCAACTCATAAAACGGTTCCCAATTATCATCAATAGCTATCGGTTCCCAAACAGCCTCAATCGTCGGTCTCAACAGCGATTGTTCGGGATTGTGCCGCAGCAACCTGTCCGCCATTTTGTCCATATCATCCGCCGACAAACTTTGCAAAACGTGATAATAAAACTGTCGCCAAGGTGCTATCAAGTCCGCCGGTTCCGCCTCAGTAAAAATTAGACTAGCATCATCTCGCCAAGTGCCAGAAAACTGTCTTCGCAGTTCAAAAAAGAAATCGTGATAGCCTACTTGAGACTCCGCCAGCATTTTAATTGTCACCTTCAACAACTCATCTCCATCAGCTTCTGGCAAATCCTCAAATCCCAATCTATTTAGCATCAACCGCCGATAAGCTGCATTATAATAATCGCCAAACTTTGCCAAACCCGCATCCATATCAGCTTGAGGAATCGCCGCTGCTAGCGGTTCCTGAAGCTTCTCTAAATTGTCCCTACAAATCAACGGTTGATTGCCGTAACAATAAAGACCCGAATAGTCAAAATAAGCTGCTGTAAATTGCGGCTTGTAAGTTGGGATAAAAGCGAAAGGCCCGTAATCGAAACTTTCTCCTGTAATTGACATATTATCAGTATTCAGCACGGCCTGGCAAAATCCTGCTGCCATCCACTGAGCGACTAATTCAGCTACTCGCTTGACTAAATCTGCATAAAACAGGGCGTACTTTTCCTGCGGCGAAACACCCGCATTGGTTGCTTCTAAATGCAGTTCAGGGTAGTAATATTCAATAACAAAATCTAAAAGTTTTTTAGTTAAATCCGGGCGGCGGATATAGTGCAATCTTTCAAAAGTTCCAAACCTGATGTGAGAATGACTGAAACGCACCATTACGGACGATCGCGTCGGAGATGGTTCGTCCCCCCGCCACAAAGCATCTCCAGTTTCAACTAAACTAAAACAGCGAGATGTTCTAACTCCCAACCGGTGCAAAGCTTCGGCAGCTAAAACTTCGCGAATTCCCCCTTTGAGAGTGAGTCTACCGTCACCGCCCCGCGAGTAGGGAGTGCGGCCAGAACCTTTAGTGCCGAAGTCGTAAAGTCTGCCGTCAGTACCGCGAACTTGGCCGTATAAGAAGCCTCTACCGTCGCCTAAATTGGGGTTATATGTGTTGAATTGATAGCCGTGGTAACGGAGTGCGAGAAAGGGGCGGACGCAGTGAAATTCCCCGAACGCTTCGATAAAATGTTGGTCGGTTACTTGTGCTGGGTCTAAACCCAATATCGGCAATAATTTGTCGTTGCGGAAGCGGAGAATATGCTGCGGAAAATCGGCCGCAGGGACTTCATCAAAATAGTCGCCACCGAGGGAT
Organism: Microcoleus sp. Z1_B2; assembly: GCF_036700325.1. NCBI lineage: Bacteria > Bacillati > Cyanobacteriota > Cyanophyceae > Oscillatoriales > Microcoleaceae > Microcoleus > Microcoleus sp. Z1_B2. Next base: position 5,319 of record NZ_JAUBOQ010000047.1, on the reverse strand, counting down.
TCGAGGGCGGGTTCGTAGTTGAGGGAAAGCAAAGGATTTGACATTTTTCTATTTTATCTTGAAATTGGCGATCGCTCCAAATTATATACGGGTAAGGTGCGGACTGCATTGGTGTCAACAATCGCCTCAAACCCTTTTTCTCTCTAGTTTATAGCCGATTTCGATCTCCCTCGCATCCCAGCAGGGCTGTTTCATTTTAAAATTTTAGCATAGCTAAAGTTTGAGCAGGAAACATTAGCGTCTCCCTGGAAGGCTAAAAATTTTAACGGTCAATTTTAGCGATAGTTAAATTAACCGTTTTTCTTGCTAAAAATGGAGTTGATCTCATATCGGATTGACCATAATATCCCGGCCGGGCGGGTTTTTGAGATTGTCAATTATTGGCCGATGTTATTGGTGAACCCGCCCCTACCTGATGAAGGGTAATCGACGGGACATGATATGAAGTCTTAAATTTTTTAAAGTTAAGTGGGATTCACCACCTAATATAGTAATCTAAATCATTTGTGAATTTCTTACTCCCTCCCCACGGGTTCGGGGAGGGTTGGGGTGGGGTCAAAAAAATTACAACTCCTACAAGGATTGCTATCTACCTTTTCCCCTATTTAAAATTAGTCAACACTCCGTAAATCGCCCAAATTGCCATCGCCCGCAAATAGTGACTCGCCCGAAAAGTTCCCCCCGCCGTAATCGCTTCCGGCGTCCGAAACTGCAACCCATTTTCATAAATCTGCTTCACCACCGCATCCGTCAATTTAAACGCTTTCTCCTCCATCCCCATCTGTACCAAAAAAGCCGCCAACCCAAAATTAATACCCGTCCAAACTTCCAAAGGATGAGTCGCATTAGGATTTTCCGGCGAACCGTTCAGCATCACCCCATTTGCCGCACCGAACTCGCCATCGTTGAACTTCAAAAAGCAAGATTCGTACACAGTTTCTAGAGCACTGGCTGCACATTCCGGCGGCACAATATCCGGTAATCCTAACAGTTTCGCGTAAAATTGACCGCACAATTGGTCTGCCATCACCACTTCTGAGTTACTCTCGCTGTCCAAACGGTAATATTGACCGTTCCACAGTTTTTCTTGATAGCTCGGTCTTGCTTGTAGCAGCCAACTGTGATATAATGCTATCTTTGCTTGAGGGTTAGGAATTATCTCCGGTGCTGCATCTTCCAAGATTTCGCCGATCGCGATCGCAGCCTCCAGCGCCGCCAACCACAAACCCCCGCAATAGGCACTTATCCCCCGCATTTGCCAATCATCAAACGTCTGATCCGGTGCTCCAGAATTCTCAGGAATTCCGTCCCCATCCTCATCAAAAGTTTTCAGATAAGCCAAAGCCTCAACAATTGCCGGCCAACACTCTTGCAGAAACTCACAATCTGTGGCGCCAGTCAACAGGAAATCCCGATAAACCTGCAACACAAAATCGCAAGGCAAATCCTTCCACAAATTGCAATCTTGATAGCTAGTATAATTCGTTTTCTCCCAAGGATGTTCGTTAGGAGCACCCAAATCGTGCGGCGTCGCGCCGACAGCTTTTCTAATAGCCGAAGCTTGATTCCAGCCAATAATTCTCGGCGTATCGTCTCCGGCCGAAATTGCCCTAGCAAACGCTAAAACCACCGACTTTTCCAAATCCGGCCACAGCATCAACAAAGCAAAAGAACCGTAAAGCCGCACGTCCAAACTTTCGTACCAGCGGTAATCAATGCACTCCAAAACCGCAAATTGACCCTTGGGATCGCGTTCGTCAGCCGCACTCCAAAGAGTACCGCCGTCTGTCAGGGCGTATAACTCGTTAAACAAAGCCATTTTAAAACTGTCTGACAAATCTTTCCGTTCTAAAATCGGTTTTTGCCAAGCTTCAATATTTTCGCGCCAAGTATCGGAATGCTTCATTGCAGTGCGAATAATCGGCCAAGCATTTTTGCCGTTGCGGCCGAAGAAGTCCGTATAGCGGCGGTAGTACCAAACTCCCGATGCAAACTCAGTAACGGGCAAATCCCAAGCTATAATAAAGGGGATTTTGCGAGTTTTTCCCGGTCGAATAGTAAAGCGAACTGCGATCGCACAAGCCAACTGTTCTCCTGTTGCTGCGGCTGTCTCGTCTTTGTCATCCAACAAGAAACCTTCTGCAGAAAAGTTGCGCCAAACATCCTCGCCATTCCCCGCCGGGTTCCAACGAGTTTGATAGAATACTTCTACCGCCGGATTAGTAATAGTTGCGATCGCCCATTGTCCATCCCCCTCTTGCGGTTCGTCCTCAGCAGTCAACCGCGTCATCACGCAACCGATCCGGTGAAAATCTTCCACCAACAAATTCAAATTTCCGGCACTTTCTCCCCACCGGGATTGATAGTCATAAAATGGACTACCATCATCTCGAACCATGACTTTCGGCGACTTGTTAGCATTAGTAAACCAACCGACAATATTCTCCCAAGTCAGCATGATGCTGAGAGTAATCGGCGCATCTGTAGGATTGTGCGCCACCCATTCAAACATGGCGACTGGGTAACTGCTTTCCTGATAATTGTTCGGCAAAACTGGCGAAAATTGCTCGCAGCTTAATTGAGCATGAAACACATTTTCGTAAACAAACCAACTGCGCGGATACAAAGCATGATAAGTACCAGAATTAGACTCTTCTCTTGTTCCTTCTTTTGGATACCATTTCCAACTCGATAAACTGCCATCGGTAGGCGGTTCAGTGGACAGTGCAAAAGCTTGTTTCTTGCCTTGAGTTTCTTCAAAAACGCTGAACTGACAAGCGGGCAAACTGCGAAAAATGTGCTCGCCGCCGTCAATGTGCCAGAGGTTGAAGTCGCCGCGGGACGATCGCCCGATGCAGCCGGCACCGAACCCGCCCAGAGGCATTCCGTGCCAGGGCCCGTCGTCGAGATTGCTTGCGTAGCGGACTGTATAGGGATTCTCCCAACCGAGGCCGATGGGACGTTTCCAGGTGTGCGGGGGGATGTTTGGAGTAGATGTGCGATCGTTATTCATGTGATTAATCTTAGCGCTCGATCGAGCTTTACAATTTTTTTTATTTTATTTTAAACTTTTATCTATCGAACAAATTCCGAGATTTCCGACGGTTGTTGACTGTAGATTGTTGACTTAAAGTAATTGGGTTCTGGACTCCCGGATTCATCAATTCTCCCATCTCAAATCTCAAATCTCAAATCGCTCGACTGTTGATTGTTGACCAAAAGCAATTGGGTTCAGGGCTGCCAGATTAATCAATTCTCCAATCTAACATCTAAAATCTAAAATTTGTTGTCGATCGCCTAACGCGGTAGAACATCATCTAACCGCAGTTGCAAGCTGGTTAACAAAGGAGAAATAATCCGATCGCCGAGGCGAAATTGTTGCTGCGTGTAATCTTGGTCAATCAGTTGGCAAACGGTGATAGTAGGTTGTTTTGGTTTACCGATAAAAGCCACGCCTCCCAATCCGCGATAATCAACTATCCAATACTCTGGAATCCCTAAAATAGCATATTCTTCAACTTTTCGGGCGTAATCTGTTTCCCAGTTAGTGCTGACGACTTCTACCACCAATTTAATAGATCGTCCCAGCGTAATCACAGGTTCTCTTTCCCAAAGAGGTTCGCTGACAATAGCAGTTTCATCTAACACGACAATATCGGGACGGCGGGCGGTAGCTGCATCTGAAAATGGACGGATCAAACAAGTGCGGGGAATGAACCAAGGTAATTTTTCGGCTGCGATGGCGATGCCGATTTGAGTTGCTAGTTTACCGCTGACGGTTTCGTGGGGGCCTGTGGGTTCCATGTCAACTAATTCTCCGTCAGCGAGCTCGTAGCGGAAGTTGTCACAATATCGATCGAGGAATGTTTCAAAAGTTAGGATTTTTTGCGCGGTGTAAGCCATTGGAAACAAATAGTTTTTTGCTGAAAATCTTATTCTATCAACTAACCAAATCCCAAATCAGAACCTTTCCCCGCGTGAACCAAAGCCAACTTTTCGTAACGCTTAGCGTGTTCCACCAACTCGGCTGCTTCTTCCTCAGAGACATCCCGCAGGGGTTTGGCAGGCACTCCCGCAACTAGCGTGTGAGGGGGAACGTCTTTGGTGACAACCGCCCCTGCACCGACGATCGAGCCTGTGCCCACCCTCACTCCATCCAGGACGATCGCCCCAATCCCGATCAGGCAGCCCCGTTCAATGTAAGCTGAGTGAATCACGGCTCGGTGTCCGACTGTCACGAAATCTTCCAAAACAGTCGGTTTCCCCGGATCGCCGTGCAGAATTGCTCCATCTTGGATATTGGTACTTGAGCCGATCGCAATTCGCTCTATATCCGCCCGCACCACCGCCCCGTACCAGATACTAGCCCCTGCAGCCACCTCTACCCTGCCGATGACAACAGCGCCTTCAGCGACAAAAGCCGCTTGGGACAGATCGGGTCTGGGCCAATAGGAAGGAAGTGCAGACAGAGGTTTGTTGAGATTGCTCATTTGTGATCGTTATACTTCTAGCAGATTAGCTGGTTGTTGATACGGGATATAATAAAAGTATTTGGGTGCGACTCGTTTAATCCAAATGGATAAAGAATATCCAAGGACGATTAGCCTAACCCTCTGGTTAGTGTAACTGATTATACATCTAGGTGCAGGATTCACAAGTCCCTAGTCCTAGTCCGCAAGTGCAGCGGTAAAAGCATATCCCCTATTTTGCTAGGTAGCAACTAACAAAGTAAAGCGGGGATAAAAGGCAGACTACTGGTAGCCGAAACTGGTAACTGCCGAGCAAGAGTTCATGTGTAGCGAAAGCAAAAATGTGTCTGAACCATCGTTATTGTAGATGGTCTAAGGGCTGAATAAGACCAAGCCAAAAGGCAAGGATAGGGCATAGGCGTTTTCCTGTACGACCTATAAGCACTGCCCAGAAACCCGGTGGAGAGCATTACACTAAAAGCTCAAACAATGTATATTCGGAACGAAGTAACTCTCATATATTTCTGGAAACAGGTCGATTACCCAGTAAGTAGCTAACGAATAATATATGAGAGAAGGATTGTGTCAAAAGCCAACGCTCTGTTGTAATGACAGAGATATGCAGACAGACACATGATAACTTCAAAGATAGGAACTCAGTAGCAATGAATAAGTCTAAAACGCGGGATAACCCGACGGTGGAATGGAATAAAATCAATTGGCGAAAAGCTGAAAGATTGACATTCAAGTTGCAAAAACGTATCTATCGAGCAAGTGAGCGTGGCGACGTTAAAGCAGTTCGTAAACTTCAAAAGACCTTGATTAATTCATGGTCTAATAAGGTGGTAGC
>NZ_JAUBOQ010000046.1:0-56795 GCF_036700325.1 Microcoleus sp. Z1_B2 | reverse complement strand
GCTTTCTTTAGTCGGCGCTCTCCTTTGCCCAGAAAACGCGGATTTTCGACTGTAACACCATTAGAGTCTGTGTAGAACTCTTTGAGCCCCACGTCTAATCCAATAGCATTACCTGTAACTTCAATCTTCTCGGAACGGTCAACTTGAACGCAAAACTGGATGTAGTATCCATCGGCTCGTTTGACTAAGCGTACTCGCTTAATCTGGGTAAGCTGATAAAAATGTAAGTCGCGCGTCCCTTTCAGCTTAAGTTTTCCGATGCCTTTTTTATCGGTAAAAGTGATAGATTTTCGGTCAGTTGCCATCCGCCACCCGGTCGTTTTATATTCGACCGACCGATTGTCTTTCTGAAACTGCGGAAAACCCTTTTTCCCGGTAATTTTATTTTTACAGTTGTCGTAAAATCGGGCGATTGCCGACCACGCTCTTTCTGCGCTTGATTGTCGAGCCATGCTGTTGAGTTCATCGCAAAACGTCCATTCTTTAGCTAAAACAGCACTGTACTTATTCAAGTCATACTTGTTGACTTTTTGGTTTTCCATCCAAAAGCGCAATGCTTTGTTACGGATGAATTGTACTGTTCTAATTGCTTCGTCTACAGCGGCAAATTGCTGCTTTTTTCCGTATGCTTTGAATTCAAAAACTAGCATGACTTCGACCTCATCACGTTTTTCTTATGCTAACAACATCGGCTTAATATCGCTTGAGTTGTTCACAAAGCTTTACACGTAAGTTTCGTATACTATAAAGTTAGTCGTAAAAACTTGGTTCTAACAAAGGAAATGGGAGGCTTTAGCCTCCTTCTGTTTTTCTTCCCCGGACTAAAGTCACGGGGTTTTCATGCTTGATCGTTATAATCGATCAAAACTTCCACCCAGCTTGGTGGGCGCGGAATTGGGTTTCCCAAACGATATAATAGCAGCAAAGCTACTAAATGCACTACAAATAAATAGACAATATTGTTAACTAAAATCATCCCGGCGGCGATCGCCCCAATTGTGTTCAAACTCGGTACATTAAGCCAGCCCAGCTTCACAAACACCCATTCCACCATCTCTGTTACCTGGGCCGTTACGTAAACCCATAGATCCTGACCCACCAACGCTGACAGCAGCCAAAACCGAAAAAAGAAGCCGACAGTACCAATGAGAGCGCCCACACTAATAGAGAGTGACCAACTCGCTTTGCGCCTCCAAAGTCCTCCCAGCGCAACTCCCATAATTCCAAAAGGCATCACGTATAAAATGCTCCGCGTCGGGCCCATGAGTACCGACAGCAGCAAACCCGATACCAAAGCTGCCATCCAAGCTGCTCGGTTGCCCCAGCGCAAGTAAACCAGGGCGATGGGTATCGGAAAAAAAACCCGCAGCAAAGGCCCCAGCGGAAAGTAATAATTTACCAGCCAAATTAAGCTAGCGGTACTTGCCAAAAAAGCCGTTTCTACCAGCCTTAAAGGCGCTTCCCCAGAGATGTGCTTCCCCGGATCGGGATTTGGGCGATCGCCAGTCATTGCTGAAATATCGGCGGTTTGGGGCTCGTTATTTGTACTGGGTGAACTACCCGAATTAGACGCAGCATCTGCTGACAAAAAATCACTCATCCGATTTTAGATTTTAGATTTTAGATTTTACGGGACTGGCCCCCGATACGGCTGATTCCCGGTTTCAGTGTTTGGATGCCTCGCCGCCAAATTTAATATTGCTCGCAGAAACCGGGAATCAGCCAGGAGCGGAAGTCTTACAGCGGATTCCAGGTTTATAAAGTACACCCCAGAAACCGGGTTTCTTCTGGATTTCTCGCCAGAAATCGGTTTTATTCAAGAAACCCGGTTTCTCTGTACTTCACTTACCTGGAAAGTGCTGTATTTTCGATCGATTTTTTCAGCAAACATTTTCAGCAGCATTATTTTTCAATTTTGCCTTCCTGGATTACCAAAACCGAACAAGATGCGTGGTGAACGACATAATTGCTGACACTGCCGAGGAAAGCTTCTGCGAACCCCGTGCGGCCGCGCCTCCCCAATACTATTAAATCTGCGCCCCAATTTTCGGCTGCTTCACAGATACAATGCCCCGGATCGCCGTCCTTTTTGCAGTCAAATTCTACCTGCAATCCTTTTTTTGCTGCAGCGTCGCAGTAATTTTTTAGCAAACCCGAAGCGTGTTTTACGTCGCTTTCCAGCCGCAAACGTTGAGCTTGATAAGCTTGATCCATTAACTCGACATTCATGCCCAAATCTACCGGAATTGGCACTGCCGTCTCCCCCAGCGTGCTGACAGTAACGCAGTTAAATAGCATCACCTGGGCGCGATCGTTCAGAGCTAATTCTAAAGCTTGCGTGAAAACACGGTGGCCCAGTTCAGAATCATCTAAGGCGGCGAAAATTTTCTTAAAACTCACAGCTTTACCTCCTGCAGGAAATCATTAATATCACTTAGTTAACAGAGAGTGCTTTTGAATTAGATTCAATAAAAGCAAACTCTGATACTTCTAGACTAACAGACGCTCTAAGGCGTGCAGGTCGGGAATGCACAAAACGTCACGTTCGCGCTGAATAGTTCCTTTTTTTTCCAGCTTGCTGAGCACTCGCGTTACTGTTTCGCGAGCCAGCCCGCTGAGGCTGCTTAATTCTCTGTGTGGCAGGTTCGGTATTTCTGTACCTCCTGTTTCCAGGATTTTTTTGCCTTGCCCTTCGGCCAAAAATAAGAGAATATCTGCTACTCGCGAGGTACTGTCGGACTCTCGTAAACGCAGGCGGCGGTTGACTTGTCGCAGGCGACGCGCCATCAGTTGAGCTAGGCGAATGCCTGCTAGAGGCTCGGTATGAATGAGCTGCACAAAATCCTGAGATGGCATATTGCCGATCAGTGTCGGGGCTAGGGTGATCACATCTGTCGATCGCGGTGCTTCTTCGATCGCGGCCATTTCCCCGAATAATTCTCCTTTCCCTAAAATATTCAGTGTTACTTCTTTTCCGTCTAGGTTGTAGGTGCGAATTTTCACCCAACCATCCAATATAAAATACACTGATGTTCCCCAGTCATTTTCGAGTAAAATCACTTGATTTGACGGATGACTTCGGGTAACGATGTGGACAGTTGCTCTCTCGATTACAGGATCGGGTAATCCTGCAAAAAAAGGAGTAGAAACTATCAATTGATTTATATTAGAATTCGGGTCTCGGGTGTTAAAGCGGTCTTCCATGAGGCCATCATTTTAATTTATGCGCTTGAGCTGCGCTGGGCAGTTACAAATAGCTTGCAGCCGAGTCATTCGATTTGAGATTCCAGATTTGAGAAACAAGGATCTAAAATCGGCAATTTTACCTCTAAAGTTTTGCGGTCAAAGGCTCAATATGGTAATTAATAGCCTCAAGCTCTGATTGGGAGCTAGAAACTAAAGAATATACCATAATTTTTTAGATACATACCACTGAGCAAATTTTATTAACAAAATTTTAGCTATGTGGCAAACGACTGAGCCGATCGAATTACCTTTGAAAGCACTTCGCGAAGACAAGCTTAACACTGCTGAGAGATTTGTTGTCACTCGGCCTTGCTTTCGAGAAGGCAGAATCCACGATCGCAAGGGGTGCCACGGCAGACAGATCCCAAATCCGAGCAACTGCCTAGAATCTGGCCAATGTCAGCACGATCGGCAAAATCCACAGCCATTGCAAGCCTAAATACTGGCGCTCTTGGCGAGCGAAACCCTCCCACTTCCCAGCAAAATTTTCTGCTACCCAAGATTATTGTACCATTAGTATCTAGCCATGAATACAGATAATAGGCTATAATTAAAGGTTACTCAAATCCAGTATACGGGGATAATCCCGAATCTCGGTATCCCAAATCGCAAATTGTTTGAGGTTTTTTCCAAGTCGGTGAAAAATGAAGAGACAGTGGCGCGCAGACATCCTAACGAAACTCGCGGTGACAGTGTGGGGCTCTTTGTTCAAGCGGGTGAAGGCAAAAGTTGGTCGGGATCACAGCTATTCCGAGCAGGAATCAGCCTCCGGGTCAGGAAACTCGCCCCTGAGTCGCAGAATTTGAAAGCACTTGCAATTGATAGAAGCGGGCATTTGGTGCGGAAGTACCGGTTAACCTATGATAGGCAATAGAAGTTATCCGAAGACAAAAGGTTAATTAACTGTTGTCAGAAAATATTAGTGAATTATTGAGCGAAAGCATCCAGGATACAAGCCCCCGGATTCATCCGTCCAGAAATAAAAAACCTGTATCCGAGAAACTTGCCGAACGTATTTATCTCGCGCAAGTCAATGCTTCAATCTAAAATCTAAAATCTAAAATCTAAAATCGATTGACTTCAGTCTTTTGTCGGTAAAGTTTCTCCCAAGCCGCATTCCCAGAGGTTCCGCCCTTGAATTCTCAGAAGTACAAAATTCAAGCACTGATTGCTGAGATAGACGAGGTACTCAGCAAGCCCGCACCCCGCTTGCCTTGGACGGGTTCTCTTGATACTGTCCACCAGCGCCAACTTTTAGAGCGAGTTCGCGCTTATCTGGTTTCCTCAGACTCAAAGCTAACGGCCCCAAAGGCCGCGGCCCGCCAAAATGTCCGCCCCGAACCAGTTCCAGTACCCAAAGTGCCTCTGCCCCCCCCTGGCCCCTCAGCAGCAGAGCAAATCATGCTGGCAGTAACCGGAGAAATCAGCCACCTGCGTTCCAACCTGACAGGGCCGCTCCAAGAAGACATAGAAGCTCTGCGGCAAGAGCAGCAAGCTCTCATTCAAGAAATCAAACAGCTAGAAGCAAAACGGCAGCAGCAACAATCCCTAGCTCAGCAACAAGCCAACCAACAGCAAATCATTGGTGAATTCTTGCAGGTACTGACTGCCCGCTTGGAAGAAACCTTGACTAGCGATTTCTCCCAAATTCTAAATTCCCTAGAAAATCAGTTATTGCAAAGTATCTCAGCACCATACTCTTTGGGCAGTGCGCCTGATGAAGAATCGGCTATTGACGTAACACTTCACCGACAAACCTCAGAAGAACACCCGCTGCTGACGCCGGCTCAGAGGTTGGAGCAAATGCAACTTTTCCAATCTCATGCTGACAGTCTGCTGATGAGCCTCGATTCGAGGATGGCTATCGTGTTCGAGGCTTTGCAAGCAAATCTGCAAAGCTATCAAGCTTCCTTGAGACAAGAACTCGAAAATATGTACGGTTTGAACCAGCAGAGCGAGGCGATGTTCGCGGCTTTGGTCAACCATTTAGCTGCACAGTTGGGGCGAGAAGCTTCTTCCTACGTTCAACAGCCGATCGATTTAGCAAATAATCTCGAAACCGTCACCCCAACCGCAGCCGATCGATCTTCTGTCGCTCCCGCCCTTTCAAATACTCCGATCGAACACTCAGCCCCAGAGACTCAGACGGGAGACTCGGTGCAGTCCATTCGCACCGGCGAATTCGGAGAACAAGACAGATTTCCCTACGCCGGTACAGAAATTTCTCCGCAATTCAGACAGTTGAGGCGCGAACGCGATCGCATTCAAGCCCCAATTATGCTCCCGGAGTTGGAAGATAATTTGTTGGGTTCTACACCCGAAACATCTCAAAATTCAACTCTAGATACGGGGGAAGAATCGGACAATAGGTTTACAGAAACAGACGAAGAAATTGAGGATTTGTATGCAAGTTTGTTCGCGGGAGAAGCGGTTCCTGAAGTAGAATTACAAGTTGAAAGTTTCCCTGTAGAAAATACTGAAATTGAGACCCAAACTGAAGGTTTAGAATACCAAGCGACGACGGATCGGGAAACTGCCGAATCGCTAAAAATGACCGAAGATTTGTTTGTAAATCTGCTGGATGAAGGCGAATCTTTGGAAGAGATTTTAGGAGATGAAGATTCAGAATTTGTAATGGGGAATTCTGTAGAGTCTCTAACTTTAGATAGTGCAGATTTATTTGAACCGCAAGTGGCAAAAGTACCTCAAGTTTCAGCACCACCACCCTCAACTGCTGAGGTGAAAATTGACGGGGACGATCGAGAAAATCTAGAAACGGGTCAAAACCAAGGTGAGCAGTTCGACGCTGCGATGCCTGAATCGCCACCTTTGCCGTTGAGAACGCCAGCCGAAATTAGCCCAAACCTCCCCAGTGCCGAGTCTCATGTGCCAAGTATCGGTGAGGTTCAAACTGGCGAGTCCGGCACTTCGTCGCAGCGACTCGATGAGGAGTACATCCAAGCTTCGCCGGACGAGGATTTGCTGCCGATCGAGGAATTAGAAGATGACCTCGATCGAGCTCTAAATTTGGACAACAACACTCTGGAACTTTTGGAGGCAGACCTCTACAATCTGGAGGAAGTGGAAAATACTAGCTCCCGGCGATCGAATTTCTCAGTCGCTAACAGCTTGGATTTATCGGCGAGTTCCCCCGAAGGCATTGCAAACAATCCCTTTGCCGAGGTGGCAGAGGAAGAACTCGGCACGCTGGAGGATTTGTTCTCCGATGTTTTGGAACTATCCTCGGATGATCAACCTTTTGTTTTGGAAGACGAACTTGAGGATGATTTGTTGGCTGAGGAAGACGACTCGAATTTGACGCTAGACGAGATTTTGGCTAGTTTGACCGAAACCGATCGACCTTTGACTGATTCTCCCCCTCCAGAAACTGCCGAAACTAACGAACTGCGATCGAGTCCTCCAGAAAGTCAAAAAAAAAACCTAATTTCGACAGAGAGTAAAGCAGGAGTTGTTGAGGGGAAAACCGATTTTAGCGAGTTTGCCGAAACACAGCAGCAAGACTCGGCTGGGCATTCTGCAGCAGGTGCGATCGCCCCATCCCGACAACGCCGGAATTCTAGCTGGTATTTGGGCATTGATTTTGGTTCCAGCGGCCTGTCTGCGGCTTTACTCGATCGCACCAGTGGCGAATTGCACCCGATTTACTGGGAAGCATCGCAGGCTGAGGCTTGGCCAGCAGACGCCAGTTGTCGGATTCCCTCGGCTGCGGTGCTGACCCAAACATCCCCAGGTAGCCCAGGGTCAGAGGTGACAGTCAAGTCGGTGGGATTCCGACCCCAGGCTTTGCCTGCAGGAGAATTTTTACTGGAAAATTTTAAATTGCCTCTAAAGGTGGGCATTCCTTATCAGCGGGAGGCTGCTGGGATGTACGAACCGCTGTTGCAGTGGGATCCCTTGCAGGCTTTTTCGATCGCCTTGCCGCTGCAATGTGTGCGGGCGCTGCTGGCTACTTTGAATCCGAGTTTGCGGGGACAAAAATTTGCCGAATCGGGGGAAATTTTGGATTCTGCACCAAGGGCGAATTTTGCAGGATTGCCAGTTTCTAATTTAATTTGTAGGGCTTCGGGACTGACGCCAGAAACTCTTGATGCGGCGCTTTTAGACTTGCAGGGTGTAATTTTGGGGACTCCGGCCGGCTGGTCGGATGTTTATCGGTTTAATCTGCGGGAGGCGGTTTTGGGTGCGTCTCTGGTGGCTTCTGGTTCGCAAATTTTTGTGGTGGAAGATGCGATCGCCACTTTGCTTGCTGCTGTAACTCCTGTGAAAAATCGCATGGAAGTCGAGTCGTCAGCCGTGGATTCTGCTAAGGGCACTGAAGAAGCTGCACCGCTGACTGTGAATGCTTCGTCTTTTAGCGGGGGAACTTTGATTTTGAATGCGGGGGCGGCGACGGTGGAATTAGCTTTAGTTGAGTTGCCGTCTAATCTTCAAGATTTAACTCGTGCTGATTTTACTTGCCACAGTTTTGATGCGGCTGGCGATGCTTTCGATCAGGATATTATCTGTCAGTTGTTGGCTAAAAATGAAACTTGGGGAATGTCGATCGATTTGCCACGTCCTGGCCATCCCGATTTGCCGAGTCGCTATCAATTGCAGCAGCGGTTACAAGGTTCTGCTTTTGGCCTGCAATTGTTAGAGGCGGCAAGGCAAATAAAAGTTATTTTGCAACATCAAAAAAGTTTTGCTTTGGATATTGGTCAGCAGCATTGGGATGTGAAGCGCAAAGATGTAGAAAGTCTGGTTTTAGTGCCTTTTGTGCAGCAGTTGAACCGTGAATTGAATGCTTTGCTCAGCCGCGCGGGAATGTCGCCGGCGGGGATTAATCAGGCGATTTGTGCGGGGGGTATGGGTGCTTGGCCTGCGATTGCCCGCTGGTTGCGGCAGAAGTTGCCGAATGCGATCGTGGTTCAAGACCAGGAATTGCAGGGCGATCGAGATATTTTTGAGATTCACAATTCTGCATTAAATTCTGTATCTCAAAGTACAAATTCCCAAAAAATTGGTCGAGTTGCCTGCGGGTTAGCGAGTTTGGCTCTCTATCCTCACATTTTGGATGTGTCGCAGCAGCAGTACAGCGACTTTTTTCTGCTGTGGGAATTAATGAAGGTTTTGGGCGGGGAAACTTTGAGCTTTCAGGAAATTTTGCAGTTGTTGGAGGGCCAAGGCGTGAATACCCGCACCTGCGAACCCCGGATTTTGCGGATTTTGGAAGGAAATTTGCCGGCGGGACTTGTGCCTGCGGAGGAAGATTTCATGCTGCTTGCCGAGGAGTCAAGGCAAAATCCTGATTGGGAAGAAATTTGGGCTGAGCCGCTTTTCTTTGAAGATGTCTCACGCGGTTATCGGTTGAATCTCGAACACGCCTTTGTTGTTCGCAAATATTTAGGCAAACTCGCCTCTAGCAGCCAGCAAAAATTGTTAGAACCGCTAACACTTGCTTGGGATGTTCGCACCGATATTTATCGCTAAACGGCAAAAAACCCGGTTTCTAAGTAGAATCCTCCCTGTCTTCCGGGAAGAGTCCTAGCCGAAACCAGGTTTTTTTGCGTCCCGGACTAACTTTTTTCTGTAAATTTACGTAAGTTTACAGAAACTTTATACGTTTTTATAAAAAATACATAGAAACTTTATAAAAGTGTGATTGCTTTTTAAAGATTGTGCAAAGCTGAGTATTTCAGGTTCAGCAGATTTGGGATGGCTAATAAGATGGACGTAAGAGATCGTTAAAGTTGAGAGAAATCATATGAAATTTCCGATGGGTGCCTCGTCGAAATCATCATTATCACAAATGCTGTCCTTATTTTTTCAAGAATCTACTTACAATGTCTGTGTATCAAAACAACAGGCTCACCGATCCGTAACGAGCAAGGTAAAACGGTCGATCGATATTTTGGGTGCGCTGCTGGGACTGGCAATTGCTGCTGTGGTGGCGGTGCCGGTGGCTGTGGCGATGCTGTTGGACAATCCGGGCCCGCTGCTGTACAGTCAAGTCCGCTGCAGCTTCAAAGGGCGACATTTCAGAATATGGAAATTTCGATCGATGGTTGTCGGTGCAGAAAATCTCAAACATTTAGTTAGCAACCAAGCCAAGGGTCACATTTTTAAGAATGAAAATGACCCGCGAATTACCCGCGTCGGCCGCTTCTTGCGGAACACGAGTTTGGACGAGTTACCTCAATTCTGGAATGTGTTAGTTGGCGACATGAGTTTAGTGGGAACTCGACCGCCAACTCCCGATGAAGTGGCTGCCTATGACGAGTTCCACTGGCAACGTTTAAATGTCAAACCCGGTCTGACTGGGGAGTGGCAAGTCAACGGACGGTCTAGAGTTAAAGACTTTGACGAGATTGTCCGCATGGATCTCGACTATCAGCGCAAGTGGTCTGTTGTCTACGACATCACTCTGATTTGCAAAACAATTTCGGTTGTGTTGAGCAAAGACGGCGCGTGTTAGGTAAACTGTTTTGGGTTGTGTGTTTGTTTGTTATGAGCTGCGATGCGATGAATATAGAGCTAAAATCTGTTTTTCTAAAAGTTAAACAGCTACAAAAAATGTTAAATTAAGGGCAATCTTTTTACAAGGTTGCCCTTAATTTTTTTCCTCAGCCTTCTTCCTTTTTCCTTCTTCCCTCTTCCCTCTTCCCTCAGCCCTCTTCCCTCTTCCTTCAGCCTTCTTCCTTCTTCCTTCTTCCTTCTTCCTTCGTTTTATGATGAATTTGCCTAATTTGATTACTTTTTCTCGCTTGCTGGGAGTGCCTTTTCTGCTCTACGGTTTGTACGACCCAAGCGCGCAAAGCCACTGGATTTGCACCGCGATTTTTGTGGTAGCTGCGGCTACTGATTGGCTGGACGGCTATTTGGCTAGGAAACTGAATCAAATTACCGATTTGGGTAAGTTTCTCGATCCTTTGGTGGATAAATTGTTGGTTCTCGCGCCGCTTTTAGTGTTGATTGAGTTGGGAAAAGTGCCGGCTTGGGGAGTGTTTTTGATTTTTGGTCGGGAGTTGACAATTGCGGGGTGGCGTGTTAATAAAACTACGATTTCGGGAGCTAATATTTGGGGGAAGTTGAAGACGGTGAGTCAGATTGTGGCGATCGCCCTTTTAATTGCTCCTTTATCTGAAGCGTGGGATATTCCTGCGATAATTGCTTTTTGGGTTTCTGTGGCTTTAACTTTGGTTTCTGGCGCTATTTATCTGTGGCCGGAAAAGACTGCTGAGGAAAAGTAAGTCGGTTTTTAAACCGCAGATGAGGGCAGATGAGCGCGGATTAACGCAGATAAAAACTTCGATTTCGATATATTTGTAGGGACACGGCATTGCCGTGCCCTAGGCGTAGCTTAATAATGACTCCCTGATTTCCGGTAGTGCACGGCTGTCACTCCGTCATTTTTCAGCAAATGACCGTTTTCAACCGCTGCATATACTACCCAGTGATCGCCGCATTCCATCCGACTTATCACTTCGCATTCGAGATAAGCTAGAGCCTCAGTCAAAACCGGACATCCGTTGCTAGCTTCCGTTGTTTCGACTCCCGCAAATCTGTCTTCTCCCGGAGCAAAGTTTTTCATGAAATACTTCCGCAACTGTCGGCCTTCGGCTAAGATATTCAGCACAAATTTATCTCCAGCGTACATCAAAGCTTCGATCGATCGATCTTTCGCCACCGCAATCGTCACACCGGGCGGATTAAACGTTGCTTGCGACACCCACGAAGCCAGCATCGCACTGGCGACTTCCCCCCGCTTCGCCGAGAGTACGCACAGCGAACCAACCAATCTCCCTACTGCTTGTTCAGTGCGATCGCTCCCCGCTGCTAACTGGGGTTTCGGTGCCCGCAATTTTTGCGATCGAATCAAAGCTTGAGCAAAATCCGTTCCCGCTTCTTTACACTCGTGAATCGTCGCCGCCGTCGGCTTAAATTTGGCTCGAATCGGCTCAAATCCAATTCGATAGCCGGCATCTTTCAGCTTATTTTCCACTAAGTCGATCGCCTCTCCACTCCAGCCAAAAGAACCAAAAACCCCCGCTAATTTGCTCTTAGTTGCTGTAGATAAAACTATTCCCAAAGCTGTTTGAATTTGCGTCGGAGCGTGTCCTGCTAGCGTGGGAGTTCCGATGATAAATCCCGCGCATTTTTCGATCGCCTCTTGAATTTCTCCCGGTTCGGCAAATTCGCAGTTAATACTTTCCACCGCCACGCCGGCTTTCGTAATTCCTTTGGCGATCGCCTGCGCTAAAGTAGCCGTATTTCCGTAAGCCGAAGCATAAATCAAAGCAACTGTCAAGTCTTTTGAATTTTGTTGCTGGCTCCATTCCCGATACAAATTGCTCAGTTCATTAAGGCCGTAACGGACGATCGGGCCGTGACCGGGAGCATAAAATGCTGCGGGTAAATCGGCGAATTTATCCATTGCCGTCAGCACTTGTTTTGCCTGAGATGCGTGCAGGGAATCGTAATAATAGCGCCGATCTTCGCTGTAAACGCTCCACCCTTCATCAAATACTTGGTCGCCGCAAACGTGAGCTCCAAATAGTTTGTCAGTGAACACGATTCGAGTGTGCGGATCGTAGGTGCAAAGTTGGTCAGGCCAGCGGGGAGTCGGAGTCGCGATGAATTTTAAGGCGTGACCTTTTCCTAAGTTGAGAGTTTCCTCTCCCCGAACGACCATAATGTTTAATTCTTGGTCGGGGAAAGCGGCGCGCAAACTAATTGCTGCTGGATTCGTGCAAACCAAAGCTGCTTCAGGAGCTAATTCTAACAGAGCTTTAATTGTTACTGATCTGTTAGCATTGAAATGCCCCAAAATTATGTAATCCAGCTTGGTCAAGTCCACCCGTTGCTGTAAAAAATCGATGTAATTTTGAGTAAAAGATTCCCCCGGCGGATCGAACAAAGCAGTTTTGTCAGCTTGAATAATATAGCTATTGGCTGTCGTCCCCTTTTGCAGCGAATACTCGACTTCAAATTTGAGTCTGTCCCAAGTGCGCGATCGCACAATAAAAGTATCGAGTGCGATCGGGATAAACTGCACATCGCGGGGTTTGGCATCCGATGCGAGTCTAGGAGTCAAAGTATTAGTCATTTATTGCACCTATGAGAAACTGAACTACAGAACTTCTTTTGATTTCGTGCCAAAACTTGGTATCTACAATGTCAAACCTTGCACCTCTACCCTGTAAATTGGTATCCAGGTCAATCAGAAATTCCCTGGTTTTCAAATCGTCGCCAATTTGGATAAAGCTCACTCCAATTTCTTCATCTTTATCTATTTTATTTGCCGCACTTACAAGAATTTCGGCAACAGCAGCGGTATTTTCGGGTTTTTGATCTAAAACTGCAACAATTATTGTTCCGTTTTTCCCTTTGGCATTTGGTTTGCTTGCAAAATAATCACTAAAAGTTGCTTTCAGAGCTTCTTCCAAATTAATTGCAGTGGGGTTTTCTGAATCCGGTTCCGTATTTTGTCGCTGCAAAATTTGAGCTAACCGCGCAACATTGGAATTTTGATACTTCCACATAGGAGTAGAAGCTTCGTAAACGGTGATGCCGTCGCTGTCAAATTGCTGACATTTTTTTGCTAAGTCGATCAGAGATGCCTGTGCTTCTACCCAATCCTCGTACCAAGGATGGTGAGGGTCTCTGCTGGCATCGCTTCTGGCAATAATAATTGTGTAATCTCGGTCTTCTAAAAGATTGGCAGGCATTGGCAATTCCCCTATTAAAATGAAGTCTAAATGACAACGGTTTGCCCGGTTTGCTGCTGGTGGCGCACCCAACACCCAGAAGCCGGTAAGGTGCGCCACAAGCACCCAAAGTTGAGAGTTTTTGGCTAGCCAGTTGTGTCCTGGACTGTAATTGTAGGGTGCGTCAGTAGATAGTCGATGATGAAGTCGAATAAAACATCGGCTGACGCACCTTACTAATACGTTTGGGGTATGTTGACTCAGACAGTCAATCAATATATCGTTGAATTTCCCCTTTGCACCTGACAACAGTCAACTGTCAACTATCAACTGACAACTGTCAACCGTCAACTGACTTCCTAATAGTGATTTCCCACTTTGCGGTGGTGAACAGCAGGCAGTGCATCGGGATTGGATACGCGGCCGCTATCAACGATCGCATATACGATATGATGATCCGAAAGTTCCATCCGGCTGACTACTTCGCATTCCATGTAAGCTAAAGCATCTGTCAGAATTGGAGAACCGTTGGTTGCTGGTTGAGTTTTAACTCCGGCAAATCGATCGGCACCAGGAGCAAAACGCTTTAAAAAGTGCCTCATCAAAGTTTGATAATTGCCTTCTTCCAGCACGTTGAGAACAAATTTATCTCCCGCGCGCATCATCGATTCGATCGCCCGATCCTTCGCAACTGCTATTGTTAAACCCAGCGGTTTAAAGCTGGCTTGCGTTACCCAAGAAGCTAGCATCGCACCGCTAACCTCGCCTTTTTGAGCGGTAATGATGTACAGTCCGCCGCTGATTCTTCCCAAAGCTTTATCGAGGTCGCTGTCGAGGGATTTCATCTGTTTGACTGCTTTGTCCCGCGTCAGCCACTGTCCTAAGTCAGTGCCGGCTTCGTCGCAAAGTTGATAACTCGCTTCAGTCGGTGATTCTTTAATTAAAATGTTGGGAAATGCTTCTTTTAAACCCAACTCTTTGAACTTGTTTCGCAGCGGGTAAATCGATGCGTCATCGCCGCCGCCGGATTCACACAAACCGAAAGATTGTTTGTTGTTAGCTGCAACTAAAATTGTGTTGATTGCGGCTTCGGCATTTACAGCAGCAGTACCGCCACTCGGTGGCGAACAAATTACGATACCGGCAGCATTACTGACAAGTTCCGCAACTTCTTGTAAGTCGGCGATTCTCAAATCCATCATTTCCACAGCGACACCTGTTTTGGTGATACCGTGGGCGATCGCTTGGCTGAGTCGATCGCTAAATCCGTAGTCGGAGGTGTAAAATACCGCTACAGTGGTTTCTGCCTTAGCTTGCGCTTGGCTCCACTTTTTGTAGCGTCCGGTAAGTTCCACCACATTGTGCCGCAGCAGCGGCCCGTGACCGGTCGCAACTGTACCGATTTCTCCCAATTCTGCCATCCGCTTCATCGCAGCGAGTACCGATCGAGCATTGGGACCCATCAAACACTCATAATAAAAGTGGTAATCTTCCTCAATTGCTGCTAAATCGTCATCGAAGGTGCTGTCGGAACAGTAGTGCATCCCGAAAGCGTCGCAGGTAAACAGCACTTGAGTTTTGCTGTCGTAGCTGAAAATAGTATCAGGCCAGTGCAAGTTCGGCGCCGATACGAATTCGATAATGTGGCCGTTTCCTAAATCTAGTTTGTCCCCGTTTTTGACCACCAATCGCTCAAATGGTTGGTGTACAAGGTTTTCTAAAAATTGAATTGCTACTTTCGCCCCCACGACAATCGCTTGGGGTGCCAGCGCCAACACATCTTTGACTAAACCGCTGTGGTCTGGTTCGGTGTGGCTGATAATTAGATAGTCAATCTCTTTGGGGTCAATTTCGCCCGTTAGAGTTTCCATGTATTGCTGGCGAAACTTCTCGTGCGAGGTATCCACGAGGGCCGTTTTTTCACCGCGAATGATGAATGAGTTGTATGTTGTACCGTTTTTGAGTCCGAATTCGATGTCAAAGCGGTCTCTATCCCAATCCAGGCATCGAATTGCCGTTGTGTCAGAGGCAATTTCGACTTTTTCCACCGTCAATCTGCGTTGGACTCGTTCAGTCAGCGCTACCATCAGTGCCTCCTTGTCTTTTACCCATTACCTTATTGTCTTCATTCTGACACGTTTTTTTTGTAAATCTTTATAAAATTTCCTATCACTCAGTTAAGCATCCCAAAACTGATCTCTATGTATTGACAAAAACCTAATATGTGTGCTATGGAAACCGAGTTCGATCGGTTGGGCGATCGAACTTGGTTTTGCATGGAAATTGCGATCGAGCAGTCAGTTAGGATCGCGAATTAAATAACTTACAATTTTAATTGTTATTGTGGGATGGGCGTCCCGCCCGTCCACTCATGACGGGCGGGACGCCCATCCCACTTTCAAGAGTGGAAGTTATTTAATTCTCATTCCTTAGTTAGTACCAACTTAAAAGCTGTACAAAATGTGCAGTAAGACGATCGAATAAAAAAAGCCCAAATCCACAGGGCAAAATCGATTCAGTGAAGTAAAGCTATGTCCGAAAGTTCCTTTGATAAAACTAAAAACTGCCCAAAATATACCGAATGTCAAAGTACCATCTTGGTTTGATTCTCCCATCTTGTGGGCGATCGCTAAAGCCGCCTTTTGGTTAATCTTAGCATTGCTCCCAGTCTGGGGAGTTGGCAGATGTGGTAACTGTTACGTTTTTATCAACAACAAATTAAGGATTAAGTAGGTAATAGCAAAAAACACTAATATCCAATCGATTAATTTAGGGGCGAATTTTTACCAACAATAATTGCCAAAAAACTACGCTCTCAAAAACTCCATCCCAATGGCAAATCGCCATCTATTTTTTTCAAAATATAGCAATCCTCGCATCAGTTGTAAAAATATGTAGGGGTAGTGCTAAGAGTGACTACCCCAGCCTGCATCGGGGCAACCGGGCGTTGGTTTTTCCCTACAAGAATTACACAAATCATTTAGGATCGCTATACAAGAGTTCAAGGTCGTACTCGAATAACGCGCGTAGCATCTAAGAGTACGACCTTGAAATGGTTCTATAAGACCGAACTAGCAAATGGGTTGGAGGCAACGAAACTAGGACCTACCCCAGCAATAAGATTCGGGTCAGTACCACCCACAATGGGCGCTGTAGGTGAAGGAAACCAGTTCTGCGTGGCATTGACTGTCATAGTAGGATTAGCGATCGCCGCCCCGTCGAAAGAGTTGGTGATGAAATTGCTCATATCCACTGTTCCCGGCCCTGAACCACCAAGCAAGCTGGAATCCTGTAGCCCGCTATCACCGATCGCACTAGCGGAACGAAAGCCAGTAAGTAGGTCGGGGGTCATGCTCGATGAAGTTAAGTTAGTCATCACAGCAGGTGCAACATCATTGTCTACGATGTTCAAAATGGCGGTGCTTTGCGTTCCAATCGTGGCATTGCCTGTAGCAATAGCCAAACTTAAGTTGACTGTTTCGTTAGACTCTGGCAAACTATTCTCCTGGATTGGAATAGTGATGGTTTTGGCCGTGCTGTCCCCAGAGGCAAAATTAACAGCAATGGGACTAATATTGATGTAGTCATCAGGGGCAACAGCAGTACCATCGCTCAAGTTCACCGTGGCTGAGACGGCGCCAGTAGCACTGCCAATGCGTGTAACTGTCACGGCTGCATTCCGCGTGCCTTCGTTGACGCTAAAGAAGGCAGCACTAAATTGCAGCGTGCTGTCATCGTCCGCGATGTTCAAAATGGCGTTGCTTTGCGTTCCAATCGTGGCATTGCCTGTAGGGTTGATCAAACTTAAGTTGACTCTTTCGGTACCCTCCACCAAAGTATCGTTGACGATCGGAATATCGACAATTTTGGGTGCAGCATCCCCATCAGCAAAATTGACAAGGATGGGAGCATTGTCGTAGTCATCAGCAGCAACAGCAGTAAGATTACTGAGGTTTACCGTGGCTGAGACTGCACCAGTCGTACTGCCAGTGCGTGTAACTGTTACTGCTGAAACAATCCTTCCGTTTTCATTAACCCTGAAAGTAGGAGCACTAAATTGCAGGCTGCTGTCATTGTCCACTATGTCCAAGTTAGCGGTGCTTTGCGTTCCAATCGTGGCATTGCCTGTAGGGTTGGTCAAACTTAAGTTGAGTGTTTCGATACCCTCCACCAAAGTATCGTTGGCGATCGGAATGGTGACAATTTTGGGTGCGGTGTCCCCAGCGGCAAAATTGACAGTCAGGGGAGTAATGGTGTAATCCCCAGGGGCAACAGCAGTACCATCGGTCAAGTTCACAGTGGCTGAGACGGCGCCAATAGCACTGCCAATGCGAGTGACAGTCACGGCTGCAATCGGCGTGCCATCTTCGTTGACACTAAAGGTAGGGGAACTAAATTGCAGGCTGCTGTCATTATCTGCGATGTTCAAAATGGCAGTACCTTGCGTTCCAATCGAGGCATTGCCTGTAGGGTTGGTCAAACTTAAGTTGACTCTTTCGGTACCCTCCACCAAAGTATCGTTGACGATCGGAATATCGACAATTTTGGATGCAGCATCCCCAGCGGCAAAATTCACCACAATCGCCTGATTGTCGTAATCACCAGGGGCAACAGCAGTACCATCGCTCAATTCCACCGTGGCTGAGACTGCACCAGTGGTACTGCCAGTGCGTGTAACTGTTACTGCTGAAACAATCCTTCCGTTTTCATTAACCCTGAAAGTAGGAGCACTAAATTGCAGGGTGCTGTCATTGTCCACTATGTCCAAAGTGGCAGTACCTTGGGTTCCAATCGTGGCACCATTCGGGTTGGTCAAAGTTAAGTTGAGTGTTTCGGTATCCTCTACCAAAGTATCGTTGACGATCGGAATGGTGATGGTTTGGGGTGCAGCATCCCCCGCGGCAAAATTGACAGTCAGGGGAGTATTGGTGTAATCACCAGGGGCAACAGCAGTACCATCGCTCAATTCCACCGTGGCACTGGCGGCACCAGTGGTACTGCCAGTACGTGTAACTGTTACTGCTGCAACTGTTGTGCCATCTTCGTTGACGCTGAAAGTAGGAGCACTAAATTGCAGGGTGCTGTCATTGTCCACTATGTCCAAAGTGGCAGTACCTTGGGTTCCAATCGTGGCACCATTCGGGTTGGTCAAAGTTAAGTTGAGTGTTTCGGTATCCTCTACCAAAGTATCGTTGACGATCGGAATGGTGATGGTTTGGGGTGCAGCATCCCCAGCGGCAAAATTGACAGTCAGGGGAGTATTGGTGTAATCATCAGGGGCGATAGCAGTACCATCGCTCAATTCCACCGTGGCACTGGCGGCACCAGTGGTACTGCCAGTACGTGTAACTGTTACTGCTGCAACTGTTGTGCCATCTTCGTTGACGCTGAAAGTAGGAGCACTAAATTCCAGGCTGCTGTCATCGTCTGCGATGTCCAAAGTGGCAGTACCTTGGGTTCCAATCGTGGCACCATTCGGGTTGGTCAAAGTTAAGTTGAGTGTTTCGGTATCCTCTACCAAAGTATCGTTGGCGATCGGAATGGTGATGGTTTGGGGTGCAGCATCCCCCGCGGCAAAATTGACAGTCAGGGGAGTATTGGTGTAATCATCAGGGGCGATAGCAGTACCATCGCTCAATTCCACCGTGGCACTGGCGGCACCAGTGGTACTGCCAGTACGTGTAACTGTTACTGCTGCAACTGTTGTGCCATCTTCGTTGACGCTGAAAGTAGGAGCACTAAATTCCAGGCTGCTGTCATCGTCTGCGATGTCTAAAGTGGCAGTACCTTGGGTTCCAATCGTGGCACCATTCGGGTTGGTCAAAGTTAAGTTGAGTGTTTCGGTACCCTCTACCAAAGTATCGTTGGCGATCGGAATGGTGATGGTTTGGGGTGCAGCATCCCCAGCGGCAAAATTGACAGTCAGGGGAGTATTGGTGTAATCATCAGGGGCGATAGCAGTACCATCACTCAATTCCACCGTGGCACTGGCGGCACCAGTGGTACTGCCAGTACGTGTAACTGTTACTGCTGCAACTGTTGTTCCATCTTCGTTGACGCTGAAAGTAGGAGCACTAAATTCCAGGGTAATCGGATCTTCAGTTCCTTGATATTCAATGTTCCGCACCAGGTAGTCGGAACCATCGTCTTTAAAGGGGGTAGCGACGTAGGCAGCGGTGGGGCTATCGTAGGCTTTGGTGGAGAACCGCAGTTCGTCAAAAGTAGCGCCGCCCAGAGGGTTTGCATCTATCTTGAATTGGAAACTGCCATCGGTGCGATCGCCAATGAAAGTAACCCCATCTGGAGACACAGCGATCGGTTTTGCAGCGATCGGAGCGTTGAGGCGAGTGAAAGTAAAATTGCTAATCGATACCGGAGCCCCATTATTAAAGAGTTGTAGGAAACCAACTTCATTACCTTGATCGCCCAAACCAGGACTTGTTTTGGGACTCAATGAACTTAGATCGATCGTGGCGCTAGTAATGTCTTGGTTATCTGCCCATTTCACCTTCAGCGCCTGAGATTGATCGGTGTTGGGGTTATGGTTGATTTCTGCCCGAATTTTCTTGGCGTCAGTGAACCAACCACTATAAGAGGCTGGGACACCAATACCACCAGTAGTGCCGTAGCTCAACCAGCTTTTAGGGTTTTCGTTACTTGCTAAAGTGAGGTTGCTGATGACATTCGGATTAAGGTAGTCAGTTTCCACGCCATCAAAAGCTATCCCAGACAGTTGGATGCCTTGATTCTGGGCGGCAGTAGGCCATTTTGCGATCAGCTCATTGAGAGCGCTGTAATTATTGGTTTGACCCAAAGAACCAGTGATTGAAGTAGCCATAGCTTCTGTGTTAATGATGAGTAATTAAGGATTAGAAGTGACTGAAAACCAGATGTTGGGCTTTCTTTATCGTTATCGGTCACTGCAAGAAAAATTTCGTCATAAGTAGGTGCAGGTAAATCCAATAAAAATGCTTACCCTGCCCAAATGCTTTCCCAATAAGCATTTCAAGGCTTGATTCCCCCTGATTAGATGTTAATTGTAATTACTTCCCTACTTAATATAGATGCTTATTCTGGCGCTGCTGAATCAAAGCTTGTAGGGGTAATTCTAAGTGCTTAGCCCGTCAGCGGTGTGGCAACCACGGGGGTATTTGCCCTACAAATTGCATACCCTATTCAGCAACGCCGGTTCACAATATCTTTACAATCTAGATATCGTGGGTTGACTTTCCCCTCTCTCTATCATGGCTTAGAACCCCTGTCTCTGTAAGTCGGAAAAGTCGGATCCTAAAGTCGGAAAAGTCGGATCTTTGCCATGAGTACATAATTTAGGATGTTGCTGAATACAGGTATGAATTCAAGATTGCCAAATGACTATAAGCCCGCTTGAGGGTGAGTTGTGTAACATCAAGCGAAAAGTTGATTTATACCTGTATTCAGGAACGCGATTATTCCTTACTTTCATCATCAATAAGTTTTATCCGGAAAAATTGCGATCTTTTTTTCTGCCCCATAAAAAGCGGGTTTTCCATATCTGTAGAGGAGAGCTTAAATCCCACATTCGCCGCCCCCCAAGAGGCAGCTTTCACTGCTTCAGCGGACAAAAGTGAATCAGCAGAGACAATTATTAGTAAAAATACTTAGAATTTTAGGCGTTGCTGATTTACAGTATGAAACGCTAAATATGCCCGTCATAGAAACCTGTATCCACAAAGCTTTTGGATTTTAAAGTGATTTTTTTCATACCCTGATTAAGCAACGCCAAGATGTCAAATGAGTTCTATACTACTGTCAGAGTGACAAAACAGAGTTAATCTGACTAAAGCACGAATTATGCACTTACCCTCTGATTTTTCAGCGGCAACTCTACAATAAACTCAGTTCCTTCGCCAACCTGACTGACGCAACGGATCTTGCCACCGTGAGCTTGGACAATTACCTGATAGCACACG
Source organism: Microcoleus sp. Z1_B2 (assembly GCF_036700325.1). Classification (NCBI taxonomy): domain Bacteria; kingdom Bacillati; phylum Cyanobacteriota; class Cyanophyceae; order Oscillatoriales; family Microcoleaceae; genus Microcoleus; species Microcoleus sp. Z1_B2. The sequence continues at coordinate 35,890 of NZ_JAUBOQ010000046.1, read as the reverse complement.
GAAAGTCCCAAACCAGTGCCTTTACCCACAGGTTTAGTAGTAAAAAATGGGTCAAAAATCTTGTCTTGAATTTCTGCAGGAATTCCACTTCCCGTGTCGCGGACAGAGATTGTTACCCAGTCCGGCTCGCTTTGCCAACTGCGGATAGTTAATTCCCCCGGTTTGCTCGTTGACTGAAGCGCGTCTAAGGCATTGTCAATCAAATTATAAAATACTTGGTTAATTTGACTCGCATGACATTGGACGGGGGGCAAGCTGCCGTATTGCTTGTCTATTTTGATATGAGTTTTTCGCTTATTTTGCAGCATTAAGAAACTGCTTTCTAAACCTTCATTCAAATCTACTGGTTTTAATTCAGCGTGGTCTAAACGAGAAAAATTTCGCAGCGTCATGACGATCGAGCGAATCCTCCCGCTGCCTTCCCGCATTGAATTGATCAGTTTCCCAAAGTCTTCTCGAATGTAATCGAGTTCTAGTTCTTCATTGATTCTGACAATTGCCTCTGTCGCTTCCGGGTAGGCATTTCTGACTTGTTCTAGAGCTTCGTTCAAGGCTTTAAAATATTCTTGAGCGTGAAACAAGTTAGCGTGGATGAAATTGTTGGCGTTGTTAATTTCATGAGCAATTCCCGCTACCATTTGCCCCAAACCTGACATTTTTTCGCTTTGAATCAATTGCTGCTGTGCCGATCGCAATTCTTCTAACGCAGCTTGCAACTGCTGGGTTTGAGCTTGAGATTTTACCGCAGCATCTTGGACTTGGCTGTAAAGTTCTGCTTGCTGAATGGCGATCGCCATTTGGTTGGCTATCTGAGAGAGCAACTCCATTTCTTGCCACTGCCAATTGCGGGTATCTCGGCACTCGTGAGCAATCAGCAAACCCCACAGCCTACCGGGAAATTTAGGATTATAGTTTCCGGCTGTGTCGGAGGTATTTTCTTCAGTTCTTGCTGTAACAATTGGCACTATCAGATTAGCTTTTACCTGCAAACTATCTAAGAAATCTACATGACAAGGCTCTAAACCAGCATTAAAAATATCATTAATTGCTTTGACTCGCCCTTGCTGGTAAAGATCGGCGTAATCTCCACGGAAACACTTATCAGCCCCCATATCTCCTAAAATTGAAGGCCAAGGAACTGTCATATTTTCAACAACAACTTTTCCTTGCCAGTTGTCTTGAAACTGATAGATAATTACTCGATCGCACTGCAACATTTGGCGGACTTCCCTCACCGCTGTTTCCAGGATAGTTCCCAGATCGAGGGTACTGCGAATTTGATTGCCGATCAGCCGTAGCAGCGATTCTCGTTCGGCTTGACGCCTGGTTTTGCTATATAGTTTGGCTTGATTAATCGCGATCGCCAATTGCGATCCTACCCCTTCTAAAAGCTGCCTTTCCCAATCAGTCCATTCCCGTTCGCGATCGCACTGATGCAAGCCAATTATGCCATTCACTTCACCTTGATAGCGAGTAGCTACTGCCAGCATTGACTTAATCTCCAAAGCTTCGACAATTTTTCGGGTTTGTGGGTTCAATCCCGGAAAATCGAGAAAGTTCGTCAGTGCTAGGGACTCTTGCTGAGACACGACGGCAGCCAAATGCGGGTTGTCACTCATCGGTACTTTCATTCCCAGTTGAATCGGATAGTCCCCCGCGTTGTACTCTCCGCGCGTGACTAAAGTTTTTTCTGTATTTGATTCTTTGACCAAAATGCTCACGCGACTTGCCTGTAGCGCTTGTCCCAGCAATCTGCAGGCTGATGTCAAAATTTCTTCTATGTCAAGTGTACTGCGAATTTCGTTATTAATTTGGTTCAGCAAGTTTGATAACTGAACTTGCTGCTGCATCTGTACAATTATGGCTTTTTGTTGGTCTACTTCCGGCAGCGAAAGACTTTCTTGCTGCATCCAGTTTTCAGATTCAGGCAACCGCGAAGTTACTCTGTGCCAGGGGTTTTCGTGTTCTTGTATTTGTAAAGACATATTTACTCAGCAGTTGTACAGTATTTTGATTGAGTCTGGTTTTATAAACCTGTGCTTACCCCGCCAACAGCCCCATCGCAGCTACCAGGACTTTTGGAATATCTTAAGACATTATAAAGGATGCCGCCTGAGCAAAGCAATTATTTGCTTTACAAATATTTATATTTAGCAACTCTGCCCTCTGCAGCCGACAATACTAATTGGCGCATGGCATGGAAGTTGGTCAGATGTCAAATAGAGTTAACCGCCCGCTTAAGCGAATAAAATTAATCTAAACTCTATCTTTAGTTCAATGTTTGCGCCGGCTAGCTCAACATGGAAAACTCAATTCCCGACAATTTTCGTTCGCCAGCAAGCACCGACAACATTACTTCTGGATTGACAGGTAAAGCCCAGATTAAAATAGCTTTGGCGATCGGCAACTCCCGACTGCACTGGGGATTATTTGCGGGCAAAACTCTGAAGAAAACATGGGATACAGAGCATCTCAATGCTGATACTGTTTCCTCGCTCTCGGAGCAGGAAAAGGCAGAATATTTGGTGCAAATAGTAATGAGGTCGATCGAGGAAATATCTGCTCAAAATCTCCTTTGTCTTCCTGCTACTCCCGCTTTTTCTAATCCTCACACACTTTCTTTCGTGCCACTGCCTCTAATTTTGGCTTCAGTAGTTCCCCAGCAAACAGCAATTTGGCAGAGTTATCCAGATGTCCGAATTATTACTTTAGACCAGTTGCCGATCGGGGGACTCTATCCTACCCTGGGAATTGACAGAGCTTTGGCTGTAGTGGGCGCTGGCAACCAATTGGGTTGGCCAGTTTTACTTATAGATGCTGGTACAGCTTTAACATTTACTGGGGCTGATGTCAATAGGTATTTAGTTGGGGGCGCAATTTTACCAGGTTTGGGTTTGCAGTTATCGTCGTTAGGTAAAAAAACTGCTGGATTACCTTTAATCACTTTACCACAAAATTTGCCATACCGCTGGGCGACAGACACTGCTGGGGCAATTCAAAGCGGAGTTGTGTATGCGACGGTGGCAGGAGTTAGGGATTTTATTGAAGATTGGCGGTGTTTGTTTCCTGATAGCAAAATTGCCGTCACGGGGGGCGATCGCACTATGCTTTTAAAATACCTCACCGCAGCCTTTCCTGATACAGCCTCCGGCTTAATTGACGCACCAGAGGCTATTTTTTGGGGAATTAGCCTGTTAAATGTTGACTGTTGACTGTTGACTGTTGACTGTTGTCATTTTATCAATGACCAATGACCAATGACCAATGACCAATGACCAATTCACCTAGCAAACTCGCGAATATAGTTAGCAACAACATCCGGGACTTCCTGGGGCAAATTGCTTTCCCCCGGACTGACTAATTGTAGTTCGGCATTAGGAGCCAGAGCAGCATAGGATTGACACAGAGAAGAAGCTGCGGGAGTCTCTTCAGAACCGTGCAACAGCAAAACAGGCGCTTTCAGCAAAGGCAAATTCTCATCAACTAATTCCGCTGTAATTTCAGCCCGCCGCCGCCCGAACAGCAACTGCACAGCAACAGGGGACTCCATCAACTGCTGTCTGAAGTTGAGCAATCCGTCAATCTTTTTTTGGCTACCCAGCAACTTAGCAATTGGATAGATCGATCGCAGCCACCACAAAGCCAGCGGTGGTTGACCGATCAGCCAGCTAGCTGTCTGCCACCGCCCCCGCCGGTTGCCAACCTTGACGCCTTCTGGGGCCAACAACACCAAACCCTGAACTCGATCGGGATATTTGATAGCGTAGCTGGTGGCCACCCAGCCACCCAGAGAGTGAGCGATTAAATAAACCTCTCGCAGCTTCAAAGTATCGAGGTATTGGGCGAGACACTCTACTTCCAAGTCGATCGAATAATGAAGATTCGGGCGTTCCGAGTCGCCAAACCCCAGCAAATCCGGTGCGAAGCAGTGGTAGTAGGCGCTCAAATGTTCGATCGTCCTCAGCCACTGACTGCTGTCGTGCCAAGAACCGTGCAAAAATACTAAATTCGGGCCTTGACCGACTTCGTGCCAAAAGATTTGCCCTACAGAGAGTTTTACCCTAGAATTGCGTAGCGGTGAGTACATCCGGTTAAATATTTAGTAATAAAAAGATGATTAATTTAATGTTCAGAGATTGTGAATAAAAGTAGGAAAACAGTGAAAATTAATTCCACATTCATAACAGACAATTTTTGACCGCGAGGTAATTTCCGACTTTTCTCAAATTTGGATGCCCTGCCGATTTACGCCAAAGTTGTTCGGCCTTGAAAATAGTCCTGTAAGTGTTGGTCGTTATCGTGGCTGAGCTGGCCCTCCGGCAGCGATGCGGGTAAAAAAGCCTCAACCTCGCTGACTTCAAGCGTATCCTGAACTTGCATCTTGCCCTGCACCTCTGCCGCCACCACGATACAAATCGAGTGCAGGCGAGGGTCTCTATCGGCAGCCGAATAAACGCCCACCAAGCGATGGATTTTGACTAACTCGAGTCCTGTTTCCTCCGCTAATTCCCGGCGCACAGTTGTGGGAATATCCTCTCCCCAATCCACCATACCTCCCGGCAGTCCCCAGCGACCGTTGTCGCGGCGGCGAATTAACACAATTCGCCCGTCAGGCAATACAGGAATCACCGCAGTACCAGTGACGGGATGTCGAAAAATCAGTCCCAGCACAGTTTGTACAATTTGCCACAATCGACGCATAAACTCAAAAGCTTGTTTAGGAGATAGTAATTTCAGGGCTCCTAGCTCGCAGCTCCGGAGTCTTAATTTTTAATTTTTCATTCAGGCCAGAGGTCTGGCAAATCTGCTAATATCTCCGCTGCGTGAGATTCTGGTTTGACTTTGCGGTAAACCTTTTCAATCCTACCATCACGGTCGATCGCGAAGGTCGATCGAGTAATTCCCATAAATTCTTTTCCCATAAACTTTTTGAGTCCGTAACAGCCGTAGGCGGTAGCAACTTCAGCGTTTAAGTCGCACAGCAAGGGAAAAGGTAGTTGATATTTAGCTGCAAACTTGGCGTGGGCCCCGGCCCCGTCTGTACTGACGCCGAGAACTGCTATATTGCGCGACTGGTAGTCTAAGTAAATGTCGCGAAAGCCGCAAGCTTCTTTGGTACAGCCAGGGGTATTGTCCCTAGGGTAAAAATACAGTACAACTCGCCGCCCTCGAAAATCTGCAAGGCTGACGATATTGCCTTGCGCGTCGGGCAGGCTGAAGACAGGAGCTACGTCACCGGGATTTATAGTCATTGGTCGTATTTGTCAAGAGTTTATAGAAATCTTCTGCAAGATTGACAACATTGCGTCCCGATCAAACCCAGATTCCCAGCGACTTGAATCCCCGTGTTCTTTTTTCTGGGTCTTGTACCGGGTGTGCTATGATCGTCATCGGTCTAAAATTGAGTATAACTAGCCAACGTAAAAACTTAACTGGATTAGTTGAGTGCGTAGTCACACCTAACGGTGTTGCGGTTTAGGAAAGCTAAATTTGAAGAAAACCTAACTACATAAAGAGAACTGATCGAGTACGGTAGGACATACCGGAATTAACGCTTGGGGAGAAGACACCTATATTTTGGCTGGAGAAATCCTGTCACAAGCAAGTGAATTCGCTGAACCAAGAATCTCAGTCACCAAGAGTGCACAGAGTGTCAAACTTAAGAATCCCCGTGCGTGAAAGCCCGGGGACTGTCAATGTTTATTAGTGAGGTCAGAATGGCTAAGCGCCGCAATCTCAAGAAAGAAAAGGCACAACGAAATCAAGCATACGCTCGCAAGTTTCGCAAGCGGAGAAATCAAGATATGTTCTCCAACAAGAGAAGGCGATTTGACGGCGGTAACGGCGGTGGCATGGGCGCCATGAGCGGTGGCGGCAGAGACAAAGACATGGCTGCTGCTGAAGATTAATTGATTCAGGCTATCTGCCGAACTTAGAACCAGAGTGGAAAACACGATAGTTCTAAGGAGAGATAGCCAGCCGGAATTTGTCCAATAATTCAACGATGTTTAGGCGATCCGATCGCGCGCAGCGATAAGTGATTTTCTCACTTGTTCAAACCCGGTACCCCCGTAACTATTGCGAGCCGCCACCACTTGCTGAGGTGCGATCGCGCTGTAAATGTCTGTCTCAAAGGCTGGGTGCAAGTCTTTCCACTCCTCAAGTGTCAAATCTTTGAGGAGTTTGCCCCCCGAAAGGCAAGTTTTGACGACTTTGCCGACAAGGTTGTAAGCTTCCCGGAAGGGAACGCCTTTGGCGGCCAAGTAGTCGGCTACGTCTGTAGCATTAGAAAAGTCTTCTGTAACGGCAGCGGCGAGGCGATCGCCATTAAACTCGATGCCTTCCCGCAGCAAAATGGTCATTGCTTCCAAGCAACCTTGTACCGTTTTGACGGTATCAAACAAAGCCTCTTTATCTTCTTGCAAATCTTTGTTGTAGGCCAAAGGAAGTCCCTTCACTACTACCAACAAGGCTTGCAAGTTACCGAACACCCGCCCCGCTTTGCCTCGCACCAACTCCGGCACATCGGGATTTTTTTTCTGGGGCATGATGCTAGAACCAGTAGCGCAGCTATCTTTGAGCGTAATAAATCCAAATTCGTGAGAAGACCACAAAATCATTTCTTCTGACAAGCGGCTCAGGTGTACCAGAATCAAGCTGGCTGCAGCGAGAAATTCGATCGCAAAATCTCGATCGCTCACTCCATCTAAGCTATTAGCATAAACCTTGTCAAATTGCAAGAGTTCTGCAGTATAATGTCGGTCGATCGGGAAAGTCGTCCCCGCCAGCGCGCCACAACCCAAAGGCGAAACATTCACCCGCTTGCAGATATCGCCGAGACGTTCCCAATCGCGATCGGTCATTTCAAAATAAGCTAACAGGTAATGAGCCAAACTGATCGGCTGAGCGCGCTGCAAATGAGTGTAACCGGGAATTAAAGTTTCCACGTTACGATCGGCAAGATCGAGCAAAACCCCTTGAAATTCCCGCAATTGCTCACGAATTTCGGCGATGCGATCGCGCAAATACAAACGAGTATCAGTGCCGGCTTGATCGTTGCGCGATCGGGCAGTGTGCAACTTTTTCCCTGCATCTCCCACAATCTCCGTCAGCCGCTTCTCTACAGCGAAGTGAACGTCTTCGGCATCAACTCCCGGAACAAAAAGTCCTTGGCGGTATTCGCGGCGAATCTGTTCCAAACCATTGACTAACTGTTCGCCTTCTGCTGCGGAAATAATCCCCGTTTTGGCCAGCATTTTAGCGTGAGCGACAGAACCAGTCAAGTCATACTCAATCAATTCAATATCGAAGCCAATACTAGCATTAAATCGGGCGATCGCCGGGTGCAGCGCCGATTCAAATCTTTGACTCCAAGTTTTTTGTTGTGTTGTCATTGCTGAAGCTAAAACTAGATTATATCTCTGTTGCAGAAGTCTATAAAAACCGATTTTTAGCAAAGACTAAAGTCCTTCCTGCGGTTTGTAGTCAGGACTTTAGTCCTCCATTCCCAACTCGGCAATAAAAAACTTAACTCCTGACTACCCACTTTTTATACATCTTTTGACCCGAAAAAACTGAAGTCTGGACTACAAAATTGTGAAAGTTTTGCTGCATCAGAAAGAAGTGAAGTTTTGTTGGCTAAAAACATTTTAAATCCGTTCCAGATAACTTCTTGGACAATAACTCTAACGAAAAATCCCTTTCAAGAACCAGCCAACAAAAATACCTATAAAAAAAGCTCCTATTTGACCAGTCGAAACAAAATTGTTCCAAGCTTTCTGGAAATTCGTAAAAATTTCGTAACTTTGACCCAAAAACACCGTCGAACTCAAATGAGATTTCAAAACTACCACGTGAGCGACATCGTTCCAAGTAATCGAACTGGTTAATCCAGCAGTAATTTCCGGGATTAAATTAACTATCATGGTGATTTTCTCCTGCTAAAGGTGTTACCCTCAGAACAACCAGTGTCATGTCATCTTCGTTACGATTGCCGATGCCGATAAACTGGTGAACGCGATCGAACAAATAATCCAAAATTTCTTCAGACTGCTGGTAATTTTGACAGGCCCACTGAAAAGCCGAGGTCAAGTTATCCTCATCAAAGCGATCGCCCCTTTGATTAGAAGCATCAGTAAATCCGTCTGTGTAATAAATAATAGTATCTCCGGGCTGCAATTGCACGCTTGCTTCTTGGTAATGCGAATCAGCATCCAGCCCAATTAACATCCCCTCCAAAGTATCAAGCTGAAGAATCGAATTAGTTGCAGCTTGCCACAGCAAAGGCGGGTGGTGAGCAGCATTGCTGTAAGACAAAACGCGAGTTTTCGGGTCATACTCCGAATAAAACAGAGTCACAAAACGGTGGGAATTTTCCAAATCCGCGTGCATAACCCGGTTTAAATGTTGCAAAATTCTCGACGGCGAGTGGCGGTTCAAAACCTCCGCCCGGAGCATACCCCGTGTCATCGTCATCAACAGGCCAGCCGGTACTCCTTTGCCCATCACGTCGCCGATCACAATGCTCCAGCGGCCCTTGTCGATTTTGGACTTGAGATTTTTAATTAGGGATGGGGGGTGTTCTCCCTCATTCTCCTTGCCGATCGGGTCATAGTCAGCCGGAATAAAATCATAATAATCTCCGCCGACTCTGCTAGCAGTTTGGCAGCGGGCGGCCACGTCAAGGCCGGGAATTTTCGGACAACTGCGGGGTTGCAGTCGCAATTGAATTTCCGCCCCGATTTCTAACTCTCTGTCTAAGCGGTCTTTTTCCGCCAACTTAACAGTAAGTTCGTCTTTGCAAATAGCCACAGCAGTTTGATCCGCCACCAACCGAACTAATTTCTGTCTGCTGGGAGTCCAGATATATTGCGGATCACTGCTAAAAACATAAAGCCGCCCGCGTTCCAAATTGTTGACCAAAATTGGCGCCCCAAACAAATGAACATCCGGGCCCAAATAACGACCAACTTGCAGGTCGAGACTAGAAGTTTGCCCAGAGGTTTCCGAAAACGTTCCAGCAGTAGCGCCCGCACCTGCTGTAGCTTGCCTGGTGGCTATTTCCAGCGCTTTTCGCATATCTTGGCACTGCCGTCCTTCCTGACAATGCAACTGCTGGAACCTGACTTGACCGTTGGGTTTGAACAGCACTAAAGCTCCCCCGTCGGCGTCCGTAACGCGAGTCGCCACCAAAGGCACCAACTCCAAAAATTGGTTGAGATTGTTAAAACTTCGCAGGGCAAATCCCAGCGAACCCAACATATCTTGAACGTTGTGCTGATATCGGTGCAAACGCGCCACCAGTTCTTTGAGGGCAAATACTGGCGTCGCGTCGGTGGAATTGCGACCCGAAGGGCGGTCAGCAGGTTGAGGTGAGGGGCGAGGCAAAGGCACAGCAGTCATTCGATTTTAGATTTTAGATTTTAGATTTTGGATTGATTCGACGGATAAATTCGGGGGACGCAAGGATTTTAGATTTTAGATTTTGGATTGATTCGACGGATAAATCACGTGGCGGGTACCACATGAAGAAATTCACAGGTCATTTTAGATTTGTGATTTTCGATCTTAGAAAGAGGATATTTGATTGAGGAGTTACACGCCAGTGAACCCAAACCCGGTTTTTTTTCTGTTTAGTAGAGGAGTGCGATGCTAGTTTGAGGTTAAGGATTGGAGATTTTGAAGCTCTCTACCCGTCCCGATTTTTGGAGGCGGATAGAGATACTTCATCCATCTAAAATCTAAAATCTAAAATCTAAAATCGAGTAGGGCTTCCACAAATTCGTAACTAGAAAACGGGCGCAAGTCTTCGATGCTTTCCCCGACTCCAATAAAGCGGATGGGCAGACCAAGCTGCTGCACTACTGCTAGGGCAACACCACCTTTAGCAGAACCGTCGAGTTTTGTCAATACTACTCCACTTAATTTGGCCGATTCTGCGAACACTTCTGCCTGTCGCAAACCATTTTGACCCAGTGTGGCATCCAAGACCAGTAGAGATTCTACGGTAGCGCCTGGGGCTTTCTTATCTACAATGCGACGGATTTTACTTAATTCGTCCATCAGATTTTTTTTGTTTTGCAGGCGGCCTGCGGTGTCTACGATCAGCAGTTCTGTGCCTCGGGCGCTGGCGGCGGCGATCGCATCAAACACGACAGCAGCCGGATCGGTATTTTTCCCTGGGTTGGCAATAATTTCGACCCCGCTGCGGGAACCCCAAACTTTCACCTGTTCGACGGCGGCGGCGCGGAAAGTGTCGGCGGCAGCAATCAGGGTTTTGTAGCCGGATTTTTGAGCAATGTGGGCCAGTTTGCCGATCGTCGTAGTTTTGCCCGCACCGTTGACTCCTACGATTAACCAGATGTTAAAAGTCTCTTTTTCCGGGGCAAATGTCAGGCTGTAGAGGGGATTACCGGCGGCGGTTTCGGCACAGGGAGCGTCCAGAATGTCGCGCAGGATGGTTTTCAGGTAGGCTAGAGCCTGTTCTGGCGGCAGCACTTCTTGTTTGAGTCTTTCTTGGAGGCGAGTGATAATGATGTCGGTGGCTGCGACTCCGACATCGGCTTGCAGGAGCAAAGTCTCAATTTCGGCTACTGCGTCTTGATTGAGCGGGCCTTGACCGACGATCGCCTTTAGTCGATTAATTAAGCTGCGGCGCGTTCTTTCTAAGCCTTTCCGCAGTTTTTGCAGCCAAGTGATTTCTTCGACTGATACTTGGTCTGGGCGGCGGCCTTGACTGGCTAAGATTTCTGAGGACCACAGGAAGCCTTCGTCAAAGGCGAAACCGGGAATTTCTTCGATAATTGCCGCTCTCTCGGCGGCGGCTGCAATTACGTCTGGTTCTTCAAGGGCGGTTTCTTTGAGGCGTTCGATGCGCTCCATGCGATCGGCCTGAGCTCTGGCCCAAAACGGCAGGGCTTCCGCTACTTCGCCGTCGGATGCGAGTGATTCGGTTTCTACAACCTCAGTTGCAGGTTCGGCAATTTCTATATTTTCTGCTGTAACTTCTAATTGTTGAGCTATAGGTGCAATGTCGATCGCCCCGGCTGTTGGTTGCAGAGTTTCTGGAATTTCTGCGGGTTCTGTTGCATCGATTTCTATCGCCTCGGTTGCTTCAACTGTTGCTGGTGCTGCAACTTCTGGAACTTCTGCAACAGTTGGTGCTGTGGGTGCTGGTTCAAGTTCGATCGGCTCCGTTGCTTCAATAGTCGCGGGTTCTGCAACTTCTGCCACTGTCGCGATTTCTGCTTCGGCTGCTGGAACTTCAGCCGCTGCTGTCTCGGAAACTTCTGTTTCGGGTTTTTGCTGTTTTTGAATATTTTTGTAAGCAGCTTTCGCCCAATTGAGATAATCTTCGGCTACAGCAGGAGAGCCTTGCTCCGTTGCATCTGTTTGAGGCTCAACCGGTGCGGATTTTGCCGACTCATCTTGCGGCTGTTCGGGGGTTGCTTCTGTTTCAGAAGATTTATTTTCGCTGTACTGGCGACGAAACCAATTAAAAACCATAAAAGTAAATGGGGAATAGAGAAGAGTTATTAGTCCAGTCCTGGACGCCTTAAGGCCAGAGAAACCGGGTTTTTTATCTTACTGTGGACTATAACGAAGGATTTTCGTAAAAAACCCGGTTTCTGACTACCCGTGCGTCCAGGACTATAGTCATTAGTCATCAGTTCTTAGTGTAGAGCGGATTGCCGATCGCAGATTGCCGATCGCTATTGACCAATGACTGATGACTAATGACTGCTGACTATCGACTACTGACTAACAACTTCTGCATTGATTTTATCGACTACTCGGCGGAGGACTCCGTTGATGAAGCGATGTCCATCGTCACCGCTGTAGCGTTTTGCCAGTTGGACTGCTTCGTTGACGCTGACTTGTTCGGGTAAGCCGAGATATAGCATTTCGGCGATGGCGATTCTCATGATATCTCGATCGATCCGGGCCAACCGTTCTATTTGCCAGTCTACTAGCGCTTCCGAGAGCAATTCATCAATTTGAACACGGTTGGCGCTGACTTTCGTCAGGATTTGCAAAGCGTAGGTGCGGACATCTTGCTGGTTGGCTAGCTGGATCAGTTCTGGAAACTCCATTGCTGAACCGAGACGGTTGATTGCGGTTTGGGTGAGTTCGACTGCTTCCCGCACCATTGCTCTAGCACTTTGTATATCGGCGGCGCGGATTTCGCTGGCAAGCAGTTTGTCGCTACTCCGCTGCACTTCGGATGCTGCTGCTTCTAAGGATTCTTGAACTTCTGTTGTCAGGGTGCGGATGGCGGCGAGGAGAACATCTTGCAGTTTCTTGGCTTCTAAGAGTTCTGGATTCGTCGGCAGTTGGCTGATGCCGAGGAGTGCGAGTTCGCGTGCTGTTTCGCGGGCTTTTTTCATAATTTTTAGATAGGAATTGAGAATTTAGGAAGTTTTTCGATCGCGCGCGGACTTGAACTTTAGCAGAAAACTCGACTAAAAGCTCTACCAGACCGACAGTCTGACTCGCCAGCGGCGGGTAGTTTACAGATACTTCGCTGTCAAACCCAAGATTTATCCTTGAAACCGGGTTTCTGAGTTTAGGCTTTCTCGGTTTGGGCTGGTTTTGTCGAAATATTATCTGCTATGGGGAAAGTTTACACTGCCTTACGGGCGACTAAGGAATGAGAATTAAATAACTTCCACTCTTGAAAGTGGGATGGGCGTCCCGCCCGTCATGAGTGGACGGGCGGGACGCCCATCCCACAATAACAATTAAAATTGTAAGTTATTTAATTCGCGATCCTAAAGATGTCTTGGTTCAATCTTCTTCGACTGGGACAGGCTGGTATCTTGATTCGGATACAAAGGGTTCGAGTGTTTTGCCCTTGATGTTTTCGGGGGTTACTGCAATTGAGTTGTTGGGGTTGACGATGCCGCCGGAGATGATGACTTTAAAGGCATCTTCGATCGACATTGACAAGTTGACTAAATCTGCCTCCGGCACTATAGCGTACCATCCGGTAGTGGGGTTGGGAGTGGTGGGGATGAAAATGCCGATCGGGGTTTCACCGGAAAGGTGAGGTGGGATGTCGTTACTCTCGATCGTACCGGTCACAAATGCTAAAGTCCAGATTCCCCGCCGCGGATATTCCACTAACACCACGCGGCGAAATTTGTCGTTTGATTTGAGGAGGGTTCCCAGCAGTTGTTTGAGGGTTTTGTAAACCGAACCGGCTAGGGGAATTGCCTGCAACACCCGTTCGCCAAAGTCTAGCAGCCACTTACCGAAAATGTTGCGGGCCATTAAGCCGATGACTAAGATGCTCAGCAGGGGTACAGCCAGCCCTACTAAAAGATTGAGCAGATTCACCAAAATCGGGTGGAGTCCGTCAAAAGGGTTGATCTGCTTGGGAATTTTGGTGAGAAAATTGATCACCCAACTGGCGACGGTAATTGTCAGCCAGATGGTGGTAGCTAAGGGTATCACTACCAATAGTCCTGCGATCAGGTCGTTTTTTAAGTCTTGTTTGATGCGTTGGAGCACGGCGGGTCAAATCTCCTCGTAACTGGTTCCCAATAACCTGAATAAAGCTGAGACTAAAGCAACTGCACGGGCTTTACTGGATGTCACCATAGACGATCGTCTTCAATTCTGCTAAACCCTACCCTTTCTGAGGGGGAAGAGTTAGGGATCGCCGGTGCTGTACCTTTATTTTAAAGAATTATTGCAAGTTGGCGCTTGATTTTAATATATGCGGGCTGTGCAGCAGCTCACCGTATTGTATATTTTAAGACATTTTGGGTCGGTTCAATCAATAAGCCGATCGGTCAATCGATTTTAGATTTTAGATTTTAGATTTTAGATTTTAGAATTGACTTGCGCGAGATAAATGCTCTTTCTTGAGGATTTTCGATTTGGGATTGATTCCACGGATAAATCACGTGGCGAGTACCACATGAAGAAATTCGTGGTCAGAGACGGCCTGGGAGTCGAAGTGTAGCGAGTCCAAATAAAATTTTCTGTGATTTGTATCGGAAATTAATTGGTCGATCGAGCTTTCTCAGATTTTCGGCGGGGCGGCACTTCGTTTTACTTATATCTTGCACCCTTTTCCATAAGCTTTTTAGGGACGGGCTCTCCTGCCCATCCCACAATCAAATTCACTCTTTGACAGAACAGGCCGGAAAGCCTGTTCTTGAAAATGGTGCAACCTATGAGTTTTACCTGATATCTTGCACCATTCTCAATTAGCCGTAGGGGCGGGTTCGCCAACAGCCTTAAAGCTTGCAAATAGGTTCTATAAACCCGCCCGACCCCACGAAAAATCCTCTTATTGATATTGCTGCAAGATGTCAGATGTAACCGAATTCAGGGGAATATATGTAGGTTGAGTGCTGTGTGCCTGCAAAAATATATCTGTGGATAGATGCAGTGTAACCGGTGGCAACTAAATTAGCGGTAATTTTTGAGGGCGACTGCGCTCGACCATCCAAGCGTTGCCTACCATGCAACGCTTGGATGGTAGGCAAATCCGGCAAAAAGTAAAGCAGACATACCAGCAACTTTGACTTTTTTTGACAGGATTAATCGATATTCAGGAAATAAGGGCAGGATTCCAGCGAATTCCAGCTTGAGACGAGCGACAAAGCAATATAGAATTAACAGGGGCATCACTACAAAAAAATAATCTGCCAAACGAGGTAGCAGTAGTTAGGAGCAAGCGAGATAAATTACTACATAGCTAGTTGTTTCTAGCCAGAAGCGCGAAACTATTTGTTCAACAGGGTATAGCTAAACTGCTGCATACAAGCAAGACTCCAGCGGTGCCGATTCCTTGGAAACCGACGAAAGTTAAGGAAAAACAACCGTACTAGCCAATCAAGTCAGAGCGGGGATTCACCCCTCAGCAAGAAGCAATAGACTTGATGAGAATTTAGAATTGAGATATGAATGCTCAACTGATGAAACCAATTGGTTTTTACATTTTTTTATGCCATTCACAACCCAAGACTTTTTTTGGCTTCACTTAAAGCCGCAGCCCGATAAAATTTTGTATCCGCTAATTAATATTTAAGTAAAAGGAATTTTTGTGAAAACGCTCAGTATCCTCTTAGTAGAAGACAGTCCCCTAGATGCCGAACTGATTGAGGCATATCTAATGGATGGCGGGCTCCAATTTTCTCTGGTGTGTGTGGAAAATCGAGAAGACTTTGCCACGGCGCTGGAAAAACAAAGTTTTGACATTATTTTGGCAGATTATATGCTGCCTTGTTTTAACGGGATAGCGGCACTGGAAATCGCCCACACTACTTGTCCGGGAGTGCCTTTTATTTTTGTTTCGGCTACTTTGGGCGAGGAAGTGGCGATCGAAACTTTGAAAAGCGGGGCTACTGATTATGTTCTCAAACGCCGTTTGATACGCCTGGTGCCGTCGATTCAGCGGGCGCTGCGCGAAGTTCAAGAACGGAACGAGCGCAAGCAAGCGGAAGCACAGCAGCAGGAGAGCGAAGCTCGATTTCGGATTATGGCGGATACCGCGCCGGTAATGATTTGGATGTCGGACACTGACCAACTTGGCGATTACTTTAACAAAGTTTGGCTGGAGTTTACCGGTAGAACTTTGGCGCAAGAAATGGGCACGGGTTGGATGGAAAGCTTGCACCCAGATGACTTGCCAGAATGTCTGGATATTTACCAAAAAGCCTTCGACACTGGCAGCGAGTACCGGCTCGAATGCCGCCTGAGACGCTATGACGGGGAATACCGCTGGGTTTTGGGTACGGGCGTACCCCGGTACAGACCCGATCGCACTTTTGCAGGTTACATCGGTTCTTACATCGATATTAGCGATCGAAAACTGGCAGAACAAGAACGCGCTGCCGCTTTGTCCCGCGAACAAGCAGCGAGGTTGCAAGCAGAAGAAACTGCTAAAGCGCTGCAATCGGCAAACGATCAAATTACTAACATTCTCGAAAGCATTACCGATGCTTTTATCGCTGTTGATTTAAATTGGAACTATACCTATGTCAACCACCAAGCTATTGAGCTGTTAGGCAGACCAAAAGCAGAACTGATTGGTAAAAAAGTTTGGGATATATTTCCCTGGGCTGTCGATTTACAGTTTTACAAAATGGCGACCAAAGCACTAGCAGAAAAGGTAACGATCGAGTATGAAGAATTCGTGCCGCTATGGAATAAGTGGTTGAAGGTGCGTTTTTATCCTTCCGATTCTGGTTTGTCGGCTTACATCCAAGACGTTAGCGATCGCAAGCACACAGAATCTGCACTTCAAGCTAGCGAAGAAAAGCTGAGAATGTTAGCCGAAGCTAACTTGATAGGAATTATCTTCGGGGATGTTAACGGCGGTATCATTGAGGCAAACGATGAATTTTTGCGGATAGTTGGTTACACGCGGGAACAGTTGCAGGGCGGTGAATTAAACTCGATTGATATCACGCCGCCGGAGTACCAGTCTCTCGATAAGAAGGGGATGGCAGAGGCACAAGCAACGGGGGCTTGCACTCCCTACGAAAAGGAATTCTGGAGGAGAGACGGCAGCCGGATTCCGGTGTTGATCGGATATGTTTTGCTGGCGCAAAAGCGGCAAGAATCTGTGGCTTTTATTCTCGATTTGACTGTTGGTAAGCAGTTGGAAAGAGAACTGCACGATCGAGCCCAGGAATTGGCGCGGGCGAACCGGATTAAAGACGAGTTTCTCGGAACTTTGTCCCACGAATTGCGAACGCCGCTGAATGCGATGCTGGGATGGGCGCAACTGCTGCGAAACCGCAAGTTTGACGAAAAAACGACTGTTCGGGCTCTGGAAACGATCGACCGCAATACACGATCGCTGGCAACTCTGATCGACGATTTGCTGGACGTGTCGCAGATTATTACCGGGAAACTGTCGCTGAATTTGCGGTGGGTGGATGTGATTTCGACTGTTGAGGGTGCGATAGATACTCTCGCGCCCGCGATTGCTGCCAAAAATATTGAAATTGTGACGGATTTCGACCCAACTACCGGGCGGATTTTTGCCGATTCGGGCCGCTTGCAACAGGTAGCCTGGAATTTGCTGTCGAATGCGATTAAGTTTACTCCCGATGGCGGACAGGTGAGGGTGGGGGTGCGAAAGATGGAGAGGACTTTGGACTCTCAGGAATCCGCTTGCTGCAAAAATTTGTCGCCCGCTAGTGTCGAAATTGAGGTCAGCGACACGGGACAAGGGATTTCAGAAGAGTTTTTGCCCCACGTTTTCGAGCGGTTCAGCCAAGCTGACAGCTCTATAAGACGATCGTACAACGGATTGGGTTTGGGCTTGGCTCTAGTGCGACATTTTGTGGAAATGCACGGGGGGACGGTGCAAGCCGAATCTGCCGGGAAGGGAAAAGGATCGAGGTTTTTAGTGAAATTGCCAATTCAACAGCTTCATTGCGACGGCGGATTGTCTGTTGCTGGACTCGGGGAGTGGGCGATTCCTCAAAGCAAGGCGCGAGCCCCTGTAAAGGAGTCTTTTGTCAGCAGCAATCTTTCTGGAGTGCGGGTATTGGTGGTCGATATCGACGCGGATTCCCTGGATTTTGCCTGTACAGTGCTCGAAGATTGCGGGGCCCAGGTGGAGACTGCTAGCTCTGGAAAGGATGCTCTGGAGGCGATTGAAAGGCTGAATCCGAATGTGTTGGCGATCGATATCGGGATGCAGGCCCTTGATGGAGAGGCTTTGCTGCAACAAGTGCGATCGCGGATGGTGGACAGGGAAATTCCGGCGTTGGCCTTCACGGCGGTTGGTAGGGTAGAGGAACGGGTACGGGCACTGCAGGAAGGTTTTCAAATTTATGTACCCAAGCCGATCGAGCCTGCTGAGTTGGTGGCGGTGGTGGCAAGTTTGGCGGGACGCCGGAAGGATTTTAGATTTTAGATTTTAGATTTTAGATTGACTCGGCGATGACGGATGTCGTAACTACAAACCAATTTTCTTGCATTCGAGCGATCGGATAATTCCTAGGACTAAGGCTAACTGGCACTAGATACTTAAAATTTAAGCTTTATTTGCGAGACTTGCCCGGTTGTCCTAATCCTGCCGAAAAACTTTTTTTAGTATTAGTTAGACTTAGAGCTAATTTGTCAAGTCCCGAAAGTTATGAATTTAATTTAGGTCACAGTGTGTAGTTTTTGATACTGATAGCAGTTTCTCAAAGGAATGCAACTGTAGACAAGTTTCAAACCCTGATAATCATCAGTAGTCGGACTTCTCAAATCTCAAATCTCAAATCTCAAATCTCAAATCGATAGATTCTAAGGAATGAGAATTAAATAACTTCCACAAGATTGTGGGACGGGCGGGACGCCCATCCCACAATAACAATTAAAATTGTAAGTTATTAAATTCGCGATCCTAAGTTACACTTAACCTAATTTGTCATACCCCAAAAGTTATAAATTTAATTTAAGTCAAAGTTTTTAGCTTTTGATCAGAGGTGCAGGGACGATCGCCCATCACACTATCTCCTCAAATATCAAGTTCAGCAACCAGATGCTTCATGAGAAAAATATGCGGCCGGCGTAAATGCTTCTAACACGCCTCTATTGCCCGCCCTGCAAAGATTTTTGGTTTTTTGGATGTGGACTTATCGCCCGCTTCCCACTATCTATGGCTAGATACCAATTGCACCCGACCGGCATCCATTTCATCCATTAATAACTCTAAAGCCTCATAATCAATATCCGAGATGTACCCCAAACGGGTGAGCTCGTAGTTGATTTCGTTTTCAATGTCAGGCGTCAACTGCTTAATGTAGAGGGCTTTTTCTACAAGTTGACGAATAGCATGAGTTGCTTGCATAGTAAGTCGGAGAACTCCGTACATTTTTATTCTCCTCTGAAGTGTCTAGCAAACAGGTGATCTAGATCAGAACTCACAAGTGATTTAAATTACAATGTTCAGTTTTATCTAACAGCTAGGGCCAAGTCGATCGCAATTTTTATAGTTACCAAGACTCAACCTGCAGGTATCAATAAAAAATAGTATAGTAGCTTACGTTTCCTCCCCAAATCTTATGCAAAACTTCATAAAAAAGAGTCAATAAATAAAGATTCAGTAAAACTACTGACAACAACTGGTCAGTTTGCCTCGGATTAAGTTAGGCTCAGAGGAATCAAGTAGGTTTAGGCTTACATCCGTCCAGCGCAGTAGTTGAAAATACGTAGCAATCATAGGTTTGACATATGCAGACACTTCTTGCCCATAAACCAATTACGGTGATTCGACCCCTAGACTACCTGAATGCAGCCACCTGCGGAGAATTCGGCGTACAACTAATGACAGCAATTGCAGCCCCCGGTGTTGTATCGGTACTCGTAGATTTGGACGCGGTAAAATTTATTGACAGTGCAGGTTTGATGGCATTGGTTTCGGGCCTCAAGCAGGCGAAAAAAATGGGGCGCAGGTTTAGTCTTTGCTCGGTATCCCCTGGGATTAAGATGATTCTGGAACTCAGCCAACTGGATCGAGTGTTTGAGATATTTGAAAATGTCGATAGCTTTGAAGCCGAAAACTCCTGCGTAAAACAACACTGATAGAGCCTCCTGGGCGACGAGAACAGGCAAAAAAACACAGCAAATTCGGTTAAATGCCCGAAAAGACAGACGACTGTCGTTGGCGTGTTGGCAGATTTTAAGGTAGGCTGCTTAAGAGTCGCAACTATTTAGCGAGTCGAGCCGTGGCAGTAAAAGTCGAAGAATTACTTACAGCAGAGATTAATCAGCCTGCTCGTTATCTGGGAAACGAATTGGGGGCGACGCACAAGCCTTGGGACGCGGCGTCTGTGCGCTGGGTTCTCACTTACCCAGAAGTTTATGAAGTTGGTGCTTCCAATCTGGGGCACATCATCCTTTACAACATTTTGAACGCAGGGCCGAGACAGTTGTGCGATCGGGCTTATTTGCCCGCCGCCGACTTGGCAGCAAAACTGCGATCGACCAAAACTCCGCTGTTTGCCGTAGAATCGAGGCGATCGCTCACAGAATTTGATATTCTGGGCTTCAGCCTCAGCTACGAACTCGGAGCCACAAACATTCTGGAAATGCTGGATTTAGCCGGCATTCCCCTAACTTGGCAAGAAAGAGCGACCAATCCCCAAAACGGTCAAATGCCACTGATTTTTGCTGGCGGGCAAACGGCAACTTCCAACCCCGAACCCTACGCAGACTTTTTTGACTTCATCGCTTTGGGAGATGGAGAAGAGTTGCTGCCAGAAATTGGCTTGATTTTGGCAGAAGGCAAAACAAATAATTTGAGCCGAGAAGCATTGCTGCTGGATTTAGCGCAAATTCCAGGCGTCTACGTCCCGCAATTCTACGATATGGCGGCCGACGGTTCCGTTCATCCCAACCGCCCGCAAGTTCCAGAACGAATTCTGCGCCGCGTGGCAACTCCGATACCAGCTTATTCGATCGGCCTGGTTCCCTACGTCCAAACAGTACACGACAGGCTGACAGTAGAAATCCGCCGGGGATGCACTCGCGGCTGTCGCTTCTGTCAGCCGGGAATGCTGACTCGCCCCGCGCGCGATGTCGAACCGCAGCAAGTCGTAGAGGCGATCGAACAGGGGATGCAAGCCACCGGGCACAGCGAGTTTTCCCTGCTTTCCCTCAGTTGTTCCGACTATCTGGCACTCCCAGCAGTCGGCATGGAAATCAAAAATCGCCTGAAAGATAAAAATATTTCTCTGTCTCTACCCAGCCAGCGGGTTGACAGATTTGACGATAATATTGCCGACATTCTCGGCGGTACGCGACAAGGCGGTTTGACTTTTGCGCCGGAAGCTGGTACTCAGCGGATGCGCGACATCGTTAACAAAGGTTTGACCAACGAAGAATTGCTTCGGGGTGTCAAAACTGCGGTCGATCGCGGCTGGGATAAAATCAAGCTGTATTTTATGATCGGTTTGCCGGGAGAAACAGATTTTGATGTTCTCGGCATCGCCGAAACAGTCCGCTGGCTGCACAGGGAATGCAGGATCAATGGCCGGCGGGGACTGAATTTTAACTTGACAATTTCTAATTTTACCCCTAAGCCTCACACTCCTTTTCAGTGGCACTCGGTTTCTACTGCTGAGTTTTCCCGCAAGCAAAAACTCCTGAAGGAAGAGTTTCGGGGGATGCGGGGCGTCAAGGTGAATTACACTGATGTGCGGATTTCGGCAATGGAGGATTTTGTCGGACGGGGCGATCGACGTTTGGGCGCTGTAGTCCGCCGCGCTTGGGAACTTGGCGCGGGTATGGATGCGTGGTGGGAAAGCTTGGATCAGGCTTACAAAGCTTGGACTCAGGCGATAGATGAGTCGGGCCTTACCTGGAAATACCGCCAAGTCGAAAGCGGCGAGTGGAATCTTTTTGATAAGGAAGAGGAGCACGACACGGATGCGGACACGGATACACGGATGAATTTGACGGCGGGGGCGGGCACGGGGGCACCGCTTCTACTGGATCAACCTTTGCCTTGGGATCATTTAGATACGGGAATCGACAAAAACTGGCTGAAAATTGACTTGCAAAAGGCTTTGGAAGCAGCGACGGTTCCCGACTGTTCCTTTGAAGGGTGTTCGCGCTGCGGGGTTTGTGGCACCGATTTCGGACACAATGTGGTTGTGGATGCGCTGCCAATTCCTGAGTTTGCTGGGGAGTTTGTCCCGAATACGGAGCGGAAACAGCGTTTGCGGGTTTGGTTCGGGAAGGTGGGCGATATGGCTTTGGTTGGTCATTTGGATTTGATCCGATTGTTCGATCGAGTAGTCCGCAGAGCCGATTTGCCGATTTCGTTTACCGGCGGGTTTCACCCGAACCCTCGGATTTCTCTGGCAAATGCTCTGCCTCTGGGTGTTACCAGCACTGGGGAAATTGCCGACTTTGAGCTCACTGAGTCGATCGATATTGAGAGTTTTCGGGAAAAGTTGGCCGCTAAGCTGCCGGAAAATATTCCGATTTACAAGGTTGAGTCGATCGATCTTAAGGCTCCTTCTGCTAACCAGTTGTTAGAAGCAGCGGAGTACGTGATTACTGTGGCTTTAGGGGGTTCGCTGACAGAAAATGGCGAATTAGACCATGAAAATTCTGCTCCTGTCTCCGTGGCTCCTGATGCCAACTGGGAAGCTTGGGTCAAGACGATCGCCGAAACCGAGGCTTTTTGGCGGGTGCATACTACTAAGTCGGGAAAGACGAAGGATGTCAATTTGCGCGATCGGCTGCACAAACTAGAACTTGTAGAGCACAAACCCGACAGCAGCACATCTGCTAGGGGTGCTACATCCGAAGGTAGAGCCGTCTTGCGGTTTACCGGCAGTTGTCGCAGCGATGGCAACTTGCTAAAGCCAGAACATATTGTGTTCATGCTCGAACAAGTCAGCCAGCAGGAAATTCAGCTTCTACAGGTTGAGCGTAGTCAGCTAATCCTGGGTTATGGTTAAAATAGGGAAGCCGCGGTGGAATATTTCACCTTCGGCTTTCGATCGGGATGTGTCGTTTCACGCTATAATCGCTTGTTATGGAAGCCGCGGTGGCTCGAGCGCTTTAGTCGCTCGCCGCCCTCGTCAACCAGCAACGCGGGCTGGGTGCAATTTGCTTCTGTTCAAGACTTTAAGCCTTTTTGTTGTACATTCACGGGCTAAATCTAGCGCCAAACCCGCCGGAGCGGGGTCTGAACCAAATTTAGCGATTAATTTCGATCGACTGGTTGTCGGTGGTCGGCTTATTCAAAAATTTTACGGTTCAAACCGCAGAGCGGGTATTCAACAATAAATGTTTTTGGCGGGTCAAAAAACGGAGATAAGCCCCCGACTTAAGTCGTGGAGAACCAAAAATTTTAGACTTTAGATTAAAGTTCCAGCTCCCAGATTCATCTGTGGAGTAAATCTAAAATCTAAAATCTAAAATCTAAAATCTAAAATCGACTGACCCGTCAAAAAACGGAGATAAGCCCCCGACTTAAGTCGTGAAGAACCAAAAATTTTAGATTTTAGACTCTAGTTCAATCTCCTAGATTCATCTGTGGAGTAAATCTAAAATCTAAAATCTAAAATCTAAAATCGACTGACCCGTCAACAAACGGAGATAAGCCCCCGACTTAATTCGTGGAGAACCAAAAATTTTAGATTTTAGACTCTAGTTAAATGTCCCAGATTCATCTGTGGAGTAAATCTAAAATCTAAAATCTAAAATCTAAAATCGACTGACCCGTCAAAAAACGGAAATAAGCCCCCGACTTAAGTCGGAGAGAACCAAAAATTTTAGATTTTAGACTCTAGTTCAATCTCCCAGATTCATCTGTGGAGTAAATCTAAAATCTAAAATCTAAAATCTAAAATCGACTGACCCGTCAAAAAACGGAAATAAGCCCCCGACTTAAGTCGGAGAGAACCAAAAATTTTAGATTTTAGACTCTAGTTCAATCTCCCAGATTCATCTGTGGAGTAAATCTAAAATCTAAAATCTAAAATCTAAAATCGACTGACCCGTCAACAAACGGAGATAAGCCCCCGACTTAATTCGTGGAGAACCAAAAATTTTAGATTTTAGACTCTAGTTCAATCTCCCAGATTCATCTGTGGAGTAAATCTAAAATCTAAAATCTAAAATCTAAAATCGACTGACCCGTCAACAAACGGAGATAAGCCCCCGACTTAATTCGTGGAGAACCAAAAATTTTAGATTTTAGACTCTAGTTCAATCTCCCAGATTCATCTGTGGAGTAAATCTAAAATCTAAAATCTAAAATCTAAAATCGACTGACCCGTCAACAAACGGAGATAAGCCCCCGACTTAATTCGTGGAGAACCAAAAATTTTAGATTTTAGACTCTAGTTAAATGTCCCAGATTCATCTGTGGAGTAAATCTAAAATCTAAAATCTAAAATCTAAAATCGACTGACTAGGTTTTAGGGTTGGCAGGGGCGGAGGTTGCAGTCGAATGCCAAGCTGCGGTATGTTGAGTGCGATCGCACAAGAATTCAACAAAAGTCCTTACGCTTTCACTCCTACCTACTTTCCCTCAAAACCAGCCCTCAACCACCACGCAAGCGGAGTTATCAGTTCGTAGTGTTAAGTTGTGTGTTAAGAAATTAGTACGGTGTCAATGAATTTATTCGCGCTCGTTCAAAGGAAGAGTTGTAAGTGTTGAATTTTGAGTATTGATTTCGCAATTGTCAACTCAAATCTCAATATTGCTAACTCGATAAAAGCCTCCTTATTTCTATCTCTCAGATTTATCTGCTGAGCATAACTCATAACTCTGTACGGGCGGGTTTAACTACTTTATCTGTAACAGTTAACAGTGAACAGTCAATAGTTAACAGTTAACAGTGAACGGTCAACAGTTAACTTTCTTTCCACCCTGCACCAACTCACAGCTAATAACTCTTCAAGCTACTACTAATTACAGTCTAAGTCAGAGGCACTATGAGTGCGTAAGTGTCTCTAACTTGCTGCCAGTTTTTTGAGGAAATTGAATGACAAAGCAGATAGTTATAGCAGAGCAGCATCGCATTGCTGCCGTATTTTCAGAAGATCAAATCCAAGAACTTGTGGTAGCCACAGGCAGCCACCAAGTCAGTGACATTTACTTGGGAATTGTTGAAAATGTACTCCCTGGGATAGATGCGGCCTTCGTCAATATTGGCGACCCAGAACGTAACGGGTTTATGCACGTCACAGACCTCGGCCCGCTGCGCCTTAAACGCTCGGCAGGAGCAATTACAGAACTCCTGACCCCCCAGCAGAAAGTGGTGGTACAGGTAATGAAAGAACCGACGGGCAGCAAAGGCCCCCGGCTAACAGGCAACATTACCCTGCCCGGCCGCTATTTGGTACTGATGCCCTACGGCAGGGGAGTCAATCTCTCGCGGCGGATCAAGTCGGAAGCCGAGCGCAACCGCCTCAGAGCCCTGGCTATTTTGGTGAAACCGGCCGGGATGGGGCTGCTGGTACGCACTGAAGCTGAAGGGATGACTGAAGAAGCCATCATGGAAGATTTGGAAGTGCTCCAAAAACAGTGGGAAGCTGTTCAACTCGAAGGCGGTACTTCGCGGGCGCCGGCACTGCTCAACCGGGATGACGATTTTATCCAGCGGGTGCTGCGGGATATGTTCAGCGGTGACGTGAATCGGATTGTGGTGGACTCGCAAAATGGAATTAAGCGGGTGAAGCAGCAGTTGATGAGCTGGAACGGTGGTAAACTTCCTGCGGGAGTTTTGATCGACCACCACCGAGAGCGCGCCTCGATTTTAGAATTTTTCCGGGTTAACGCTGCGATTCGAGAAGCCCTCAGACCAAGGGTTGATTTGCCTTCGGGTGGTTATGTGATTATCGAGCCGACTGAGGCGCTGACGGTGATTGATGTCAACTCTGGCTCGTTTACTCGATCGGCCACGGCTAGGGAAACGGTACTCTGGACAAATTGCGAAGCAGCCACGGAAATTGCTAGACAACTGCGGTTACGCAATATTGCCGGGGTGATTATTGTTGACTTTATTGACATGGAATCCCGCCGCGATCAGTTGCAGGTGCTGGAACATTTCAATAAAGCTCTCAAAGCTGACAAAGCTCGACCGCAAATCGCTCAACTGTCGGAATTGGGGCTGGTAGAACTGACTCGCAAGCGCCAAGGTCAAAATATTTACGAGTTGTTCGGCCACAGTTGCCCTACTTGCAGCGGGTTGGGTCATCTGGTGCACTTGCCGGGGGAAGAAGACTTCGCCGCAGCGGTGCGGGAATCGGGCGATCGCACTGTTGCTACGTCGAACCGCGTTTTGTTGAATTTGCCAGAAGGATTGGAACGTCGCAGCTTGACGCCTGTGGCGGCTGCAACTTCTGCCCCGGTGCGGGAAGAACGCCCCCCCGAACCTGCTAGGGCTGCTTGGGAGCCTCAAAGCGAAAGTTTGGATTTTGAGAGCGGCAGCAACGCATCGCCTTTGGACTTGCTCAACCATCCCAGCTATCAGGATTTGGGGAACGGAACTAGACGGCGCCGCCGCCGCCGGATTGGCGAAGAGCCTTTTGCTCTCCCGGCGGAGGAGGAACCGGTACGTAGCAAGTTGCGACTGCCGAATACTTCGAGCGCGCCCGTTGCGGATACGCGCTCTGAGTATCTGGCACCCCCCGGCATCCGGGCGGCTTCGGAGGGCTTCGGGCTGGTGAATATGGCTACTGTTGGCAGGCGCGAGGATTTCGAGCGTGTGCGTCCGGCTAAGTCTGAGTTGATGAAGCCGATGGTGGAGCCTCCGGAGGTGATTTCGGTGGAAATGACGGCGGAGGAGCAGGATGTTTATGCTCTGATGGGGGTTTCTCCTTTGGTGCTTACTGATCGCAGTGTCAAAAATCCTAAGAATGCGATCGTTTCGGTGACTCTCCCCGGAGCGGCCCCGAACAAGCCGCCTTTCGAGCAGCTCGAATTTGAATTTGAAGCGACGACGCCTCCCCAGAATGTTGAGGATGAGGAACGGGATTATTATCCAGAAAGGTCGGTAGTTGAGCCTGTTTTTTCTGAGGCCGATGATGATGATGATGATGATGATGATGTCCAAATTTATGGCGAGAGTTTGATCGACGAAACTGATGATTTTGATCGGATGGAGGAACCCAGTGATGTGATGGACGAATCCCAGGAGCCGATCTCACTCAATGAGCCGATCTCACTCAATGAGCCGATCTCACTCAATGAGCCGATCTCACTCAATGAGCCGATCTCACTCAATGAGCCGCTCCAATCCCCTGAGCCGATCGAATCAAGCGAACCCGAGGAGCCTGCTATCAACCGTCGCCGGCGCCGTCGCTCATCTGCCCTTGTGGATGAATAGTTATGAAAGAAGAGGGAAGAGAGAAGAGGAAAGAAAGAAGAGGGAAGAAGGAAGAAGTAGAAATTTTTACTCTCTTCCCATCTTTCCATCTTCCCCTTTCCCCCTCTCCCTCGAACGCTCTGGTAATTGCGGGTGTGGATGAAGTCGGACGAGGCGCTTTGTTCGGGCCGGTGGTGGCTGCAGCCTGCATTTTGCCCGACGAAGTTCTCGATGAATTAGCAAGTTCCGGGGTTCGCGACAGCAAGCAGTTGAGTGCCACAGCCCGGAGTCGGTTAGCTGTGAAAATCCGGGCTGTGGCGGTTGACTGTCAAATTGGTGTGGCTTCGGTGCGGGAGATCGATCGCCTCAATATTTTGCAGGCTTCTTTGTTGGCGATGAAACGGGCGATTTTGAAGTTGAAGGTGACGCCGGATTTGTGTTTGGTTGACGGGAATCAAAGGATTCCCAATTTGGCGATCGAGCAAGAGACGATGATTAAAGGTGATGCGCGATCGATTCAGATTGCTGCAGCTAGTATTGTGGCGAAAGTTTGGCGCGATGAATTAATAATACGTTTGGCTGTTAAGTATCCTGAATATGACTTGACAAATAACAAAGGATATGGAACAGCTAAACATAAATTGGCTTTGGAACGCTGCGGTGTATCTGTCTTTCACCGATTATCATTTAGCCCTTGTCAAAAATAGTTAGTTGTATCTGAAATGTTGCACCAATGTCAATAAGCTTTTATGAACAGGCTTTTCGGCCTGTTCCACAAAGAGTGAATTTCCTTGTGGAACAGGCCGAAAAGCCTGTTAAGCGAGAATGGTGCAATATCTCAGTTGGATCTCACATCTTGCACCATTCTCAACTAGCCCTTGCATTTTGTCCCAAAAGGTGAAAGAAAGGGCGTAAAAACAATCAGGTAGGTCAATGTTAACCATTCGTGAACGAACCTGACTGTCAACGGATTACCGTTAGACCGCAGGCTTCTTTTTCCTTTTTTGCAAAGGCTTTTTATAGTGAGGTAGTTCCACCCCCACTTGCTAATATAGTACCAGAGTATTTCCAGGTTATCAAGAGGTATAAAAGAATAATTGTCGCTTTGGGTACCTACACCCGACGAGCCTTTCATCACGCGGGCGTAATTCCCAACGGGGTAAGGGGCGCAGCGCTCAGATTAATCCCCTCTAAATATACGTCCGGGACTTCCCGGCTGGTAGTTAAACAGTAAGTACCAGTATTATTAGTCGCTTTCTCAATCATTACCAATGGTAAGTGCGGGCAGTAATTCGAGTTGAGATCAAAGCCAGGGTTTTAGTAATACAGAACATAAGCAAAACTTCTCTATTTAACTGGTTCCCAAGCTCTGCCTGGGAACCGATGTAAGCGAGGCTCTGCCTCGGCCCAGACTATGGAGGCTCTTCCTCCGGATATGCGTTACCAGGCTCTTCCTGGTAACGAGTATAATCATTTAGGATTGCTATAGTAATACAGAACATAAGCAAAACTTCTCTATTTAGGGTTCCATACCCACGGTACCTTACCGCTTTAGTCCGAGCCAGTTTTATGAGGACTTTAGTCCTCACTAGAAACCGCGACTCGTTATCTCGATACGATCGCCCCGATCGCACTTTAGGATTGTTTGATTGGTTGTTCGATCGGCAACTCTATGATAAACTCGGCTCCGTGACCGAGTGCAGACACGCAGCTAAGTTTGCCACCGTGTTCTTGGACAACTTTGTAGGAAATGGACAGGCCTAAACCGGTGCCTTTGTCGGCGGGTTTGGTGGTAAAAAAAGCCTCGAATAACTGCTGGGAAACTTCTTCTGGCATACCGGGGCCGTTGTCAGAAATCCTAATTACAGCATTAGAGTTTTGGACTTCTGTCCTAATTTTAATCTTGCTGCGGTTAGCTTTGACTTCAGCAACTGAACGCCCTTCGTTGTATTCCTCGATCGCGTCGATCGCATTTCCGATCAAATTCATAAATACCTGATTGATTTTCCCAGCATAACACTCAACCAAAGGCAAATTTCCATAGTCCTTAATTACCGCAATTTCGGGATAGTTACCTCTGGCTTTCAGGCGACTTTGCAGAATCAGCAACGTTCCTTCAATGCCTTCGTGCAGGTTAACTTTGCTCATTTGAGAATCATCTTTGCGGGAGAAATTTCTGAGCGATCGCACGATTTCCCGAATGCGATCGGCCCCAACCTGCATCGAAGACATTGCTTTCGGCAAATCTTCTAACAGAAAGTCTAATTCGATATCCTTAATTTGAGCTTGAATTGCTGCCGGCGGCTGCGGGCAGTGCTTCTGGTACATATCGAGCAAATTCAGCAAATCTTCGGTGTAGTGGCCCACGTGGACGAGATTGCCGCAGACGCTGCTAACAGGATTGTTAATTTCGTGAGCAACACCGGCTACCATTTGACCGAGAGTAGACATTTTCTCAGTGTGAATCAGTTGAGCTTGAGTTTGCTGCAATTCGTGCAAAGTATTTTCGAGTTGAAGTTTTTGTTGGGTTAACTCTGTTTGCGATCGCCGCAAAGCTTCTTCACTGCGTTTCTGCTCGGAAATATCAGTAATTAACCCTTCTAAAGCTATCAATTCTCCCGAGTCGGAAAACACTCCCAAACCTTGCTCCCAAACCCATTTTAATTCGCCATTTTTAGAAGTAATTCGGTAATTTAGCTGATAGGGTCGATTTTCTTGTAAAGCAACTTGCACGGCATTCCACAAATTCTCGCGATCGTCTGGGTGAGTCAATTCCGATATAGAAACTTGCCGAGTGCCGATAAATTCTTCAGGAGAATAGCCGGCTAACTGATAGCAACCTTCGCTGACAAACTCCATACTGCGATCGGCATCGTTGCGAAAACGGTAGGCCATTCCCGGCAAATTGCTCATCAGCGTCGCCAAGGCCCGCTGGCTTTCCCGTAGGGCTTCTTCGGCGTGTTTGCGATCGGTAATATCCGTCATCACCGCCAGCATACAGAGTTCGCCGTCCAAATTAATCAACTCTGCTGACAGCAAACACACCACCACCGATCCCGACTTCATCCTAAACTCACATTCCTGATTGCGAACAACACCTTGTTCGTGTAAAATTTGCCTAAAATTCACTCGATCTTCCGGTCTTACCCAAATATTTAACCCCGGTACTGTATTCCAGGTCGTTTCTTCTAAATCATAACCAGTCATCAACAAAAAACTATCATTAACTTCAATAAAACGACCCTCAGCAAAAGTAGTAATAATCATCGGATCTGGGCTTGAGCGAAAAGCCTTAGAAAACTTTTCTTCCGATAAACTCAACTTTTTAATAGCCTCTTCCAACTGACTTGTCCGCTCTTTAACCCGGCATTCCAATACCTCATTAGCCTGCTTCAATGCTTCCTCAGCCTGCACCCGATAAGTGATATCGCGCACCACGCCTTGCAGCCCAATTTTGCCGCCGATATCCATAGAAGTTAGCAGCACTTCCGCCGGAAACTCAGAACCATCCAAACGACGGTGTCGCCAGTCAAAACGGCAATTTCCCGATCGCAAAGCCGTATTAATTCGCTCTTGAGAAAGACTCATAGAATCTTGTCCGTCCGGTTGCAACGGCGGGCTGAACTCCGAAGGATGCTTGCCGCAAAACTCCGACTCAGTGCTGCATCCAAATAACTTTAAAGTAGCCGGATTGCAATCCAAAAAACCCTCTTCGTCTAGCAGCATTACCGCATCAGTCGTCGATTCGTACAAAGTGCGAAACTTTTTTTCCGACGCCTGCAAAGAAGCAATCAACTGCATCTTTTCCTCAGCCGCCCGCTTTTGCTCAGTAATATCCTGCATTACTTGAGAAAAGCCCTGCAACTTTCCCCTTTCATCGCGCAAAGGAGTAACAATAATATTCGCCCAAAATCGCGATCCGTCTTTGCGAAGCCGCCAGCCTTCATTTTCGTATCTACCTTCGGCCACAGCCCGGATTAATTTTTCTTTGTGCTTGCCGATTTCAATATCATCTTTAGTGAAAAAACACTCCGAATTATTGCCAACTATTTCATGAGATATGTATCCCAAAATGCGTTCTGCACCAGAATTCCAGCTAGCTACATACCCATCTGGATCTAACATAAATATAGCGTAATCCTTAACCCCTTCTATTATTAAGCGCAGGCGTTCTTCGCTTTCTCGAAGTGCAGATTCTGCTTGCTTGCGCTGAGTGATATCTTCTACAAAACCTTCGTAGTAGAGCAATTTCCCTGATTCATCGCAGACAGCCCGCGCATTTTCAGCGATCCAAATTATTGTTCCATCTCGGCGATAAATTTGCGACTCAAAATCTGATACGATGCCCTTTTCTTGCAAAGCACAAACAAACTGATCGCGGCGATCGGGATTGACGTAAAGCTGATCGCTAATATCAGTCAGACAGCCCATTAATTCTTCAGCAGAATTATATCCGTAGATGCGAGCCAAAGCTGGGTTAGCGCTGATGTAGCGACCGGATTGGGTTGTTTGAAAAATACCCGACACAGCATTTTCAAACATACTATAATATTTTGCTTCCATTTGGTGCAGTGCCTCCGCGACATTCAGGCATTCTATTGCTTTATTTCCTAATTTTTGATTTCCCACTTTTGAATACCCTGCTCTTGTGTGTGAGTTGAATATTTTTGCTCTACCGCCTGTTAAAATTTAGCCGTTAGTTAGGCTGAAAGATGGTGTGTCGCAACCGGAGACGAGTGTGTTTATTCATCTGTCCTACTGGGCGGTTAGTTGTTAGTGATTGCTGAAATTTTAGTCGATCGGGTATTTATTTGAGGCTTGACTGGCTGTCACGATCGCATTGGCACATCGATCGGCCTGCGGTGCAGGTGTTCGAGCAAAACCCGCTCCTTGAAATCTCCTTGAATATATTAGCAGTTGAATACCCTGAAATAAGTTAGTAGCAAGGATGTTGTTACAATAAAAGGCCGCGACTTCTACAACCGCAAGAGTCTATTTTTAGGATTTGGGTGAGAGTACGATCGACTCTTACCCGAAGCAACTAACCCACTTGCAAGAGCTAAACGCTCGCTGTCCTTGCTGTCACTCGATTGGAGATTTGAGATTTTAGATTGAAGTTGACTCCACAGATGAATCTGAGGTTCTCCTAATGTCTAAAATTTTTTGCTCTCCACAACTCCTGTCGGAAACTTTTATCGCTCTTTGGGTGCCCTGAGTTACTGTTAAGTATTATTGCTGATAGATCATACAGCAGACTACTGGCAGTTGGGAGCATCTCATATTTGTAAAAACACTTCTTCTGGCTCCTTCCTTCTTCCTCTTCCCTCTTCCCTCCTGCCTCCTGCCTCAAAACTCCTGCCTCCTGTCTCAAAACTCCAATTTCTAGCTTGCCTGCTTTCATTGAGATGCTCCCTGGCAGTTTTACGATTTGGGGTTTCTATGTAAAGTTGGCACAACAATAGGGTAATTGTTGTATCAAAAAATTCATATTCTGCTACTGCGGGCGGAAAAATTCTGTAGCGGTGCTGGCATTTGGGCAAAAATCTGGGCCCGATCGCGCAAAATGTGGTCGGCAAGTCTGGTAAAATCCCGATCGATTCTCAGTTTGGCCACAAAGCTCGATCGAGCTAAATTTGACTAGAAACTAATATTAATGACAGATTCTCCTCTACTAGCAACGCCAGAGTTATCCCCTGCTTCAACCCAGACGCCGGATTCTCCTGTGTGGCCAGCCCTCCTGCAACAACTATTAGACAGACAATCTCTCTCACGCGCCCAAGCAGCCGACTTGATGCAGGGATGGCTAGCCGAAGCTATTCCCCCCGTCCTCTCAGGAGCCATTTTAGCGGCCATCCAAGCCAAAGGCATCTGGGCCCCAGAATTGGCAGGAATGGCTCAGGTATTGCATTCTCAGTCGCTTGCAGGCGAGTCGGAGAGCGTTTTCAATCCCAAATCCTCAATCTCCAATCTCAAATTAATTGATACTTGTGGCACAGGCGGCGACGGCGCTTCCACGTTTAACATTTCCACTGCTGTAGCTTTTGTGGCCGCCGCGGGCAAAGTTCGAGTCGCGAAACACGGAAATCGCTCCGCATCGAGCAAAGTGGGTTCTGCTGACGTGTTGGAAGCACTGGGAGTCAACCTCAACGCCGATCCCGCGAAGGTAAAAGCTGCGGTAGACTCTGTGGGCATCACCTTTTTATTTGCGCCTGGGTGGCATCCCGCACTTAAGGCTGTAGCGCCGATCCGGCGCACTTTGAAGGTGCGGACTATTTTTAACCTTTTAGGGCCCCTTGTCAATCCTATGCGCCCTACAGGGCAGGTAATCGGGGTGTTCGATCCTAGTCTGATATCAACTATTGCTCAAGCTTTGGGCGAGTTGGGGACTGAGTTAGCTGTAGTCGTTCACGGCAGAGAAAAATTGGACGAGGCGGGTTTGGGTGATGTGACTGATTTGGCGGTTTTGTCGGATGGCAAAGTGGAACTCACTACTTTAGACCCGGAAAAGGTAGGATTGACACCAAGTGCGATCGGCTCCTTAAAAGGCGGAAATGTTGAGGAAAACGCCGAGATTTTGCGGAACGTTTTACAAGGCAAAGGTACGCCCGCACAAATGGATGTTGTAGCTTTGAATGCGTCTTTGGCTTTTCAGGTGGGAGGCGCAATTCCTATGGGCTCTCACGCAGCAGGAGTTTCTATGGCTAAGGACATTTTATTGAGCGGTGAATCTTGGTTGAAGTTGCAGCAGTTAATTGAGTTTTTGAAATGAAGTCAGTTGTCAGTTGGGAGTTGGGATTTGGGAGTTGGCAGTTGACAGTTGTTATATCATGTTCTGTCGATTGACCGTGATTCCTGTATGGGCGGGTTCACCAGCAATAGTCGCCAAAAACCGACAATCTCAAAAACCCGCTTCGACTATGTATGATGCGCGATCGATCGGACATGATATTAGTTGTTAGTTGACCCGAAAGCAGTTGGTAGTTGTTAGGAAAGCAGTTGCTATAAATAACCAGTAATCAATAACAAATAACAACTAACAAATAACAACTAAGGAATGAGAATTAAATAACTTTCACTCTTGAAAGTGGGATGGGCGTCCCGCCCGTCATGAGTGGACGGGCGGGACGCCCATCCCACAATAACAATTAAAATTGTAAGTTATTTAATTCGCGATCCTAACTGCTGACTTCTGTTTAAGACCGCGATCGAAATTCAATGACATCTTGCTTAATAGTCACATCTTTATTACCAAAAAAGTCGTGACCCAACAGTCCGATATCTAGGGATGGCGAGATGGCAACAACTACATTGTTAACCGCTAGACCACCTGCTTCCATAGAACTCAGGCGACCGAGGGGAAAAGTAGCCACTCCGTTGGGAGTTTGTGCTTGCACTGTTCCCTGGAGAACAACGCCCAAGGCTTTAGCCATTGCTGGTGTAATTACTGTGCCACTAGCTCCAGAATCTACCATCATCTCGAACTTTTGTTTGCCGTTAAACGTGACTTCTATGACCGGGATATTAGCTGCTCGGCGTTTGATTTTTGCCTGAAACACTCCCGACTTTGCCGCCGCCGAAGTGGTGGGCGTCAATGCTTCGGGGAGAAAACCGCAGACTGATTGGCTGAGGTTGAGGGTTCGCCCTGACGAGCTCCGCATGAAGCATCCCTCACTTTCTTGAGCCACGGCTGGCGAGGAGTTGGCAACACTTCCTAGTAAAATTGAACTGCTTAGAGAAATAACCCCTGCTAAAACCAGTAAAGGTGGGCGCAGGTTTTGAGGGATCGGTAGAGGCTTTTTTGAGTTTGAGAGTAAAGGCAAGGGAGATTTGCTGGCCATAGTTTGATTAAACGCTTTAGCTCGATCGTAACAGCGACAACTGCCTTTTGGTATAGATATAGAATTTCCGCCCGCCTCCTAAGCTGCTGGCAGATAAATTGCTGGCGCAGGGGGAGATGAAGAATTTGCACTTAGGATCGCGAATTAAATAACTTACAATTTTAATTGTTAAGCTGTTGTGCATTTAAATAGAATGTCAAAAAACAATCTAATTCTTGTGGGGTGGGCCGTCTAGCCCGCCCTGAATATGCAATTTAAATGCGTGACAGCTTACTGTAGAGTAATAATTTGACCAACCCCTAATTATTGGATTCAGCCGACTAATTAAAGCAGCTTGTGGGGCGGTATTATGAATGTTTATTACTTCAGCTATTCGTGAGAGATGAGCTTTAATTTTTGGCTGTGAAGGGGTGATTAACGTCTTAAACCCTAGTGGTATTCCATTTGTACTTCTGGCACTTCGGTAGTTACCTACCTTATGTTGTTGTATGTGGAACCCTAGAAACTCAAACCCAACATTTCCATTGTATTCATTGAGGGTGTGGGTTAATTTTGTTTTACTTGGCTTTAATTCTAAGCCAATGTCACCTAACCATTCCGCAATTATCTGATGACAGGTTGTTACCACGTCAATGTCTTTGTGCATTATCACAAAGTCATCGGCGTATCGGATTAAGCTTAGGGATGCTCGTTTATCTCTCTTATTGATACCTAAGTATCCTTTTGTTAGCGTTTCCGCATATTGCTTAACCCGTTCTTCCATTCCGTGAAGGGCTATGTTAGCCAATAGCGGGGAAATGACCCCTCCTTGTGGCGTACCTTTGTCGGTCGGAAAGATTTCACCTTGGTCTAATACCCCGCTTTTAAGCCACGACTTAATTTGTTTTCTCAGTCGCGGATAGGTATTGATTTTGTCAAGTAATGCTTTGTGATTAATGCGGTCAAAGCATTTGGCAATATCAGCGTCCAGCACGTATTTAGCTTTATATCTGATACTGTCAAAGATAGCTCCTATTGCATCGTGACACGACCTACCTGGTCTAAAACCAAATGAATTAGGCTCGAATAATGCCTCCCATTCTGGCTCAAGCGCTGCTTTTACAACTGCTTGTAATGCGCGGTCGTACATAGTAGGTATTCCTAAATGTCTTGACTCATTACTACCCGGCTTGGGAATCCTTACCCGACGAGTCGGTTGTGATTTGCCAGTTGTTTTGAGTTGTCTTACTAGCTTAATTCGTTGCTTTGGGGTTAGTA
>NZ_JAUBOQ010000045.1:0-59558 GCF_036700325.1 Microcoleus sp. Z1_B2 | reverse complement strand
TTAAGAATTGTTTTATAAAAAACAAATCATGCACAAATATGATTTTCTGTCAACTTAATTTAGATGCGTTTACCCTGCCGATGAAATGGGTTCGCTGACAGTGGGTAAAAAAGCAGATTTTGTGCTGTATGATTTAACCAGTTTATCATTGCTGCCGCGCACCGACCCGATTGGCTTGCTAATTTTGGGGCGCCCGACTAATGCGGTAGACAGCGTTTGGGTAAACGGCAAGCAAATTGTCGCCGAAGGTAAGGTGAAAACGATCGATGTTGATGCTTTGAGGCGGGAATTATTCGATCGCAGCGAGTGGACGAGTAAGCGTCAATCGCAAACGGTGAGCGAGATTGAAGCGCACTATCGGCAAGTGATGAAACTGCAAGGTTATTCTTAGTAGGGTAAAACTGAGATGTTGCACCATTGTCAGCAACAGGCTTTCCGGCCTGTTCCACAAAAGATAAATTTTCTTGTGGAACAGGCATCTTACCTGTTCATAAAAGGATTATTGAGAATGGTGCAAGATGTGAGGTAAAACTGAGATATTGCATCATTTTGAATAAGCTTTTTAAGGGCCGGCGAGGAGCAACGGCCCACAAGAAAAAAATTCACTCTTGTGGAACAGGCCGGAAAGCCTGTTGCTGAGAATGGTGCTCTTGAGTGAGGTAAAATAGAACTCTCACAATAATCATATTTGCGACAAATTGATGATTAAACTGCACAAATGGCAGCGGATACTGGCTTTAATAGTTGTTTTTACGATCGCCCTTACCTCCTCCGCGATTTTATCTCCGCGTCTTTTGGCTCAAACCCCGCCCAAAGCCCCAACAACCGAATTGCGCGGCGTCTGGCTGACGAACATTGACAGCGACGTTATTTTCTCCCGCAACAACATCATTGACGCTGTAAATCGACTGGATCAACTCAATTTTAATACCATCTATCCCACGGTGTGGCAAGGAGGCTATACGCTTTATCCCAGCGATGCAGCCCAACGAGTATTCGGACAGTCGATCGACCCCTCGCCCGGATTGAAAGACCGAGACATCCTCAAAGAAATTATAGCACAATCCCGCCAAAAAGGTATAGCAGTAATCCCCTGGTTTGAGTTTGGTTTCATGGCTCCCGCCGAATCGGAATTAGCCACACTTCACCCCGACTGGCTGGCGCAGCGGCGCGACGGTTCAACTATTTGGAAAGAAGGCAAACACGATCGAGTTTGGCTGAATCCCTTTCATCCCGAAGTCCAGCAATTCATCTCAGATTTAATTCTAGAAATTGTCGATAATTATGATATAGATGGCATTCAATTTGACGACCATTTCGGCTTGCCCGTAGAATTTGGCTACGAGCCGTTAACCGTGTCAATGTATCAGCAACAAATCAAAAGTCCTCCCTCCAACGACCCCCGCGAAACCTTCTGGGTGCGCTGGCGCGCTGACAAAATCAACGACTTCGTGGGACGAGTTTCCCGCGACATCAAATCCCGCAAAGAAAAATGTATTGTCAGCTTATCTCCCAACCCTTTTCACTTTTCTTTACCCGCCCACTTGCAGGACTGGTTTACCTGGGAAAGACGCGGCTACATCGACGAAATTGTGTTGCAGGTTTATCGCAGCGATATCAAGCGTTTTAGTGCCGAACTGGAACGGGAAGAAGTTAAACTGGCTAAACTTAATATTCCAACTGCGATCGGCATTTTAACAGGTCTTAAAAATAATTCTGTTCCCCTCAAACAAATTCAAGAACAAGTGCAAGAAGTGCGAAAAAGAGATTTCGCTGGCGTGTCGTTCTTTTTCTACGAAAGTTTGTCGAATTGGGCGAAGGAAACCCCGGAACAGCGCAATTCTGCCTTGCAAGAATTCTTTCCCACAAAGATGCAGCGCCCGCCCTCAGAAGCCAGAATTTGAAACCCACGGTTAAAATGAGAAAAAGCATACAGCGCTTAGGAATTGTCATCTTATCTTTAAGCGCTTTCCTAACAATTGGCTATCTCACTCCCACAAAGTGGGGAAATTACTCGCAAGCAGATTGCACCATGTCTCTATACGTTTCCAGCCAAGGCATTCACACCGAAATCATTGTTCCAGTTAAAAATAAATATTTTGACTGGAATCAATTTTTACCGCTAATAGAAATAGGGCGGGAGGCGAATTCTGATTATAAATATTTGTCTTTTGGCTGGGGAGATCGAGCTTTTATGTTGGAAACTCCCACATCAGCAAGTATCAACCCAGTTACAGCTTTCAAAGCTCTATTTCTCCCTACTCCGTCTACCCTACACGTTCAAACTTATCGGGTTTTCCCCCAAAGTATAGAAACCAAATGTGTGAAAATTAGCGGCAAAAGTTATCTTAAACTGGTAAAAGTTATTAAAAATTCATTCCAATTAGACGCAGCCGGTAATAAAATTAAAATTAGCTACGGCTACGACAACAGCGATAGTTTTTATGAAGCAAAAGGCAGTTACTCTATTTGTAAAACTTGCAATGACTGGACGGCAGAAGCTTTGGAAAAAGCCGATGTCAATACTCCTTTATGGTCAACGCTTTCTTCGGCGATTATGTTTCATTTAAATAGCGGCTGCGAATGTCAAAGATAAATGGTATTAACGAATGGTAATAATGTTTTACTTTAGCTTATAAAGTTTATAATGAATGATTATGTATGGGTGGGATGTTAAAGTTGCATTGTGTTTTTTAACTGGTATAATTAGCAATTTGAGCAAAAATCATGAATGTAATTCCAGCGATCGACTTATTGGATGGAAAATGCGTCAGATTGTATCAGGGAGACTACGCGAAGTCTCAAACTTTTAACGACAACCCCGTCGAAGTCGCGAGACAGTGGGTAAGTGAAGGCGCGACAATGCTGCATTTAGTAGACCTCGACGGCGCTAAAGCCGGTCATCCAGTCAACCAAGCAGCCATTGAAGCGATCGTCCGATCAGTAGACGTTCCTTGTCAAGTAGGTGGCGGAATGCGCGATCGCGCCTCGGTTGCTGGTATCCTCAATTTAGGCGTCCGCCGCGTCATTCTCGGCACTGTCGCCGTCGAACAACCCCAATTAGTCGGCGAATTGTCCGCCGAATTTCCCGATCGAATTCTGGTTGGCATCGACGCCAGAAATGGTAAAGTTGCTACTAGAGGCTGGCTAGAAACTTCGGAAGTTTTAGCGACAGAATTGGCGCAAAAAATGGCCGAGTTAGGGGCGGCTGAAATTATTTACACCGACATTCACCGTGACGGTACTATGGAAGGGCCGAATTTGGACTCTTTACGCGAAATTGCTAACGCTATTTCGATTCCGGTGATTGCTTCCGGTGGCGTTAGTTCGATCGCCGATTTATTGAGTTTGCTGGCTTTGGAACCAATTGGTGTCAAAAGTGCGATCGTCGGTAGGGCAATTTATACCGGCGATATCTTGCTAAAAGAAGCAATTCAAGCAGTCGGACAAGGGCGGTGGCAGGATGTACCCCCAGATTTGGGTTCTTCAAGCTTTGCTTGATAATCATGTCGAGTTAACTGGCTACCCAATATGTAACAGTTATCAATTTTCCGACTCACAGTCAACAGTCAGCGTAGAATCGTATTTCTTACCATCATCGTAACCATGTTTTTGAACCATACAATTACAGCTTTAAGTTCTGGTATGGCATCCCTAGTTGCTCCCATACCTTTGTTAGCAACAGTCGAAGCCGAAAATTCGCCGATCGTTCTGAGCGGAGTTTTGCTCAGTTTGGTAGTGATTTATCTCGCCAGTAAATTAGGCGCGGAAGCGGCTAAAAAGTTCGATTTGCCACCGGTTTTGGGTGAACTTGTAGCAGGGGTAATTGTTGGCGTATCTGCTTTACACCTGGTCATTTTTCCCGAAGCAGGGCTGTCAGCCTCAGACTCAGGGATTATGACAGTTGTGCAATCGATTAATCATCTGTCTCCTGCCGCCCTCACCAGTGTGTTTGAATCGCAGAGTGAAGTCATTTCAGTGCTGGCTGAAATAGGCGTGATTATTCTGCTGTTTGAAATTGGCTTAGAGTCGGATATCAGACAACTCAAAGAAGTGGGGGTTCAAGCCGTCGTTGTCGCCTGTGCCGGCGTGGCAGTTCCCTTTGCCGCTGGTACTGCGGGCTTGATGATAATTTTCCACACGGCGGCGATTCCGGCGATTTTTGCGGGGGCTGCTTTGACGGCAACCAGCATCGGAATTACCTCCAAAGTTTTGTCGGAATTAGGACAACTCAAATCTAAAGAAGGTCAAATCATTGTTGGTGCAGCGGTGATTGATGATGTGCTAGGAATTATTGTCCTGGCTGTTGTCGCCAGTTTAGCGAAAACCGGTGAAATTGATGTTGTTAATGTCATCTATTTGATTGTCAGTGCAACTGCGTTTCTGTTGGGTTCTATTCTGTTGGGCGGCATCTTCAACAAAAGCTTCACTGCGGTGGTGGAGAAACTCAAAACTCGCGGCAATATAGTCATCCCGGCATTTGTCTTTGCTTTCTTCATGGCTTTTCTGGGCAACGCAATTCATCTCGAAGCGATTTTGGGTGCGTTTGCGGCTGGTTTGGTGTTGGATGAAAGCGATGCCCGCAACGAGTTGGATGAACTGGTGAAGCCGATCGCGGATTTGCTGGTTCCCATCTTTTTTGTAACCGTGGGAGCTCGCGCGGATTTGGGGGTTTTGAACCCAACAGTGCCGGATAATCGGGCTGGCCTTTTGATTGCCGTATTTTTGATTGTGGTTGCGATTTTGGGCAAGCTGATTACTGGTTGGGTGGTGTTTGGTCTGCCGGGAATCAATCGATTGGCGATCGGAGTGGGGATGATTCCTCGGGGCGAAGTCGGGTTAGTTTTTGCTGGCATCGGTTCCGCGAGTGGGATTTTGGATAAACCGTTAGAAGTCTCGATTATTATCATGGTGATTCTGACGACATTTTTAGCGCCGCCTTTTCTGCGGGTTGCCTTTGGCGATACAGTAGAGCCTCCTGCTAGTGGCGAACTTTCTAGCGAGAAAATCGTTTGATTACCGGGTGATATTAAGTCGGTTTTGAGGTGGTTGGGGGCGATCTGCTGGTATTGAATCACTTGGCGGCGATCGTCTCCCTTGCTACTCATTCGCCTCCTGGTTCAAACGGGGTGACAACCACTTCAGAGAATGCGATCGCAGTTATTTACCCACGAATGCTACAGCACCGCTTTGTAACACAGGAATTTCAATGCGGAACTCTGCTCCTTGATGGGGTTGAGAGAAACACTGGAGTAAGCCACCATGCTTATCAACTACAATTTGATAGCTGATGGATAGTCCTAATCCAGTTCCTTTACCAATTGGTTGGGTGGTAAAAAAGGGATTGAACACCTGTTGTCTAACAGTTTCCGTCATCCCTGGCCCATTGTCTTGAACTTGAATCACCACGTTTTTAGAACAATTGGGCCCAGTTTCCTTTGTGACTAGCTTCGTCCGAATAGTGATGCGACTGGGATTTGTTTGGATGTCTTTTCGAGAACGCTGATTGTCGTAGTTTTCTAAAGCATCGATCGCATTTGCCAGAAGATTCATAAAGACCTGGTTCAACTGTCCGGCATAGCACTCTACCAGAGGTAAGTCGCCGTAATCTTTAACAATTTCAATAGCAGGATGATCCGGTTTCGCCTTCAGTCGATTTTGCAAAATCATCAATGTGCTGTCAATTCCCTCGTGGATATCAACTGGCTTCATTTCTGCCTCATCCAGCCGCGAGAAGTTTCGTAGCGACAGGACAATTTCACGAATGCGATCGGCTCCTACCTTCATTGAAGTCAGGATTTTGGGTAAATCTTCACTAATGAAGTCCAGCTCGAACTCTTCAATTTTTTCCTGAATTTCGGTATTAGTTGGATAGGTTTGCTGGTAAAGCTGAATCAACTTTAGTAAATTTTGCGTATAGTCCGCAGTATGGCTCAGGTTGCCATAGATAAAGTTGACTGGATTATTAATTTCGTGAGCAACACCAGCAACAAGTTGCCCCAAACCAGACATTTTCTCTGCCTGAATAAGCTGTGCCTGAGTTTGCTGTAAGGTTTTGAGTGCAACCTCAGCTTCCTCTTTTGCTTGCCTTAACGCAGCTTCGGCTTGCTTGCGCTCAGTAACATCCAGTGCCAAGGATGCAACTCCAAGAATCTCTCCACCATCCCCTACTAAAGGCGTATTGAACCATTCGCAAATAATGGTTTTGCCGTCTTTCGTAAGATTTTCGTTGACGCTGTAGCGTCCTCCGGTCTCAATCAACAGCTCGTTCATAACTCGATCGACAGTCTTTCTGGTCGGCGCAGGCACAATTAATTCTGGGGGATGGTGTCCGATCGCCTCTTTCGCCGTGTAACCAAAAATCTTCTCGGCCGCTGGATTCCAGGCAGTGATTTTTAAGTTTAAATCCCATTCCACAACTGCCAGTGAAGTTTGGCAGAATAAAAAAGATAGCCGCTGCTCCGACGCTTTGAGTTCTTCTTCTGCCTGTTTCCGTTGAGTAATGTCAATCCCTGTTTTGATGATGTACTCAATTTCACCTCGATCATCGACTAAAGCAGTATCTGACCAGGCAATAAGTCTAAGTTGTTGATCTTTACTCACCCAACTGCCTTCATACTGCAGCGGAAAATTACCAGCTTTTAAAGACTCAAAAGTAGTTTTGGCTTGTCTAGCTAAGTCTGAGTTCGGGAACAAGTCCCAAAAGTAGCGCCCCTTCACTTCACTAAACGAGTAATGAGTCATTTGTTCGCAAGCTCGGTTAAAGCGAACGATTTGTCCCTGCGGGTCGAGCACAACTACCAGGGCACCTGCAATTTCAAGAATGGCTGAAACAAAATTGCGTTCCACTTCAACTGCTGTAATCAGTTCCTCTAACTGAGTTGCCATATTGTTAAAGGCGATCGCCAATGTCCCCAATTCGTTTTGGCTGTCGATGTTGACCCGCGTCTCTAATTCCCCCGCACTGAGTTCAGTAGCTGCCGTGGTTAAGCGCTGTAGCGGCACCACAATTTGCCGAATAAATAGATACCCAATGCCAACAGCGACGATCGTCACCAGCGTCAATGAGCCTCCCATAATTGAGAGCATTTGGTAAACGGGAGCATAGGCCTCAGCCGTTGGCAGTTCTACAACCACCGTCCAATTCACGCTCCGAACTAAGGTACTGGCTCCCAATACTTCTACCTGCTTTAGACCCAGATAAACATTAAGGTGCTTAGTATCTTCCGATGCTTTCAAAAATTGAAAAAAGGGACGCTTAGAAATATCTTGAAGCTGAAACGTTTCTGGCTTACTACCCTTTTGAGCAATGAGAAAATTACGCTCATCAACTACATAGACATAACCCGTCTTGCCAACCTCCGTTTGGGAAACAATAAACCAGAGAAAGTTGAGATTTATCTCTGCTAATAGCACCCCATCCACCTCATCTCGATCATTCCGAATCGGAACCGCCATAATTGTTGTTAGTTGGTTGGTTTGAGGATTAATTTCTACAGGACTGACATAATCTTCCTGCTGTTTGAAGGCACGAATAAACAGTGGCGAATTGGCTGGATTTTCTAATTGAAGCGGTTTATAGGGTGAAACTGACGCAACAAATTGTCCCTTCCTATTCAAAATGGCAACGGCTTCATAAGCATCATTATGACGAATCAACCCTTCCAACAGGCTCTGCTGCACTTGAGATTGAAAGTTGGTGAGTCCTTTGACCCTAGCTAAATAGCTCAGTTTTCGTTTCAAGTCATCTAGATAATTATCAATCTGCCCTCCTGCTGTCTGGCTACGCGCTTGTTGGAGCGATCGCGATTGCTGGATCTGGGCCT
The DNA here is from genome assembly GCF_036700325.1 of Microcoleus sp. Z1_B2. Taxonomy (NCBI): domain Bacteria; kingdom Bacillati; phylum Cyanobacteriota; class Cyanophyceae; order Oscillatoriales; family Microcoleaceae; genus Microcoleus; species Microcoleus sp. Z1_B2. The sequence continues at coordinate 51,732 of NZ_JAUBOQ010000045.1, read as the reverse complement.
GAAAGCTGAGGTAGATCAGCAAGCCACCTGTGGGCAGTAAGCTCAGGAGAACCAAAAATATCAAACCATAGCGGAGCTGATGTGCAATAGAAAAGAAGCGTTGCCAGAGATGTGAAGGGGAGCTTTTGGCAATCGGCAGAGCGCGATCGTTGCGTTGATTTTGCATCGGACTTAAGGATCAATATTGGTAAATCAATTAATGCGCGCACTAAGGAGACACATCAATTTGGCCAGTCGTCACAGCTTCTCGGATGGTCTTGAAAGTGTCCTCTTCCTGAGACGTGAGACTACCACGGAAAGGGGCAAAGTCGTAGATCTTTTCCTTGAGCCCAAACTTGTAAAGTTTTCCTTCCCAGCGACCTTGCTGGGTTAACACTGCCACATTTAGCACCAGATTGGGAATGTCCTGCAGAACGCTAGTGAGGACTTTGCCGGGAGCCACTTCATACTGATCCTTTGTCCTACCAATCACAAAGACTCCTGGCTTTTGCGAAACGGCTATTAGGGCGGCTAACCCTGCCTCACCCGCGTTGAAAGTCAAAACATCTACTCCAGAGGCAACCATATCCGTGGCAATTTTGGTGGCTTTTTCCGTATCAACCCAAGAATCGAGAAAAGCAGTCGAGGCTTGAACAGAGGGATTCGTGGCTTTCACTCCCCGCCTAAACAATGCTTCTTCTTCTTGGTAAACGGGATAAGGTTCACCCACAATATAGCCAACTTTATTGCTTTTGGTCTTCATCGCAGCCAAAGCGCCTGTGAGGTATCCCACCTCACCCGATCGAAAAGCAACAGCCCCTAAATTTCTGTTATTCCCTGGATGCGTTGTAATCAGGGCAAATTTCGTGCGTGGAAATTCTTTAGCGAGCTTTTCGGCAGTTGTGGAATAGGCACCACTGGCGGCAATTATCAGGTCATAGCCGGACTGGGCATATTTGCGAATGATAGGTTCACTATTTTCACCGTCAATACTGTCAGTAATGTCTACCTCAGCATTAAATTTATTTTTGATTAGATTCAATCCTTCAAAGCAAGCTTGATCCCAACTTTGGTTGTCTTTGGCGCCTGTGGTGAGCATGGCCACTCTAAAGCTGCTAGAGGTGCTGGCTTCAGGGGCAGAGTCTAGGTTCGGAGTCGATCGACTGCAACTGATCGCAAAAACCAGAGCTAGAGCCGCCAGAGTCATGTGTTTCAAGAGAGATTGAATCAGCATAATAGCTTTTCGCAGCAAGGTTACTTTTTCTACGCCGATAAATTTGTTGAAGGCTATCTCAACCATCTTCAAAACTCTTACTGTAGCTGGGATTTAATGACTCTGACAGATTCAGCGTAAGCTGTCCCGCCTTTAAATTGTATATTCAGGGCGGGCAGGACGCTAGGGCCCCTACTCCCCACAAGACTTTATTTTTTTTTGACATACAATTTAAATGCTGCAACAGTTTAACACTCATTTAAGCTCAAAAACAAGTAAGGACACGGCACTGCCGTGTCCTTACAACTCTAACCTGCAATTAACCGAATTTGTTTGCTCTTACTTAACAAACAGCATTTCTTGATAAGTAGGCAGAGGCCACAAATCATCAGCCACTTCACCTTCCAGGGCATCCGCATACTGGCGAACCTCATCCATCAAAGGACGAATTGTTTGCGAAGCATATTGCATATGGTCTTCTGTCGAAGCAAAATCGTGCTTGCTCAAAGCCGCGCTCAATTTGCTCGTAGTATCCATCATGGACTTAACTAGCACCGCTACTTTTTCGGCACTTTCCTTTTCCATTTCAATTCCAATCTCTTTCAATTTAGAAATCGTGCCGGAAAGTTCAGCTAAATACCTCAAAGCTGCGGGGTAAACAATGGTTTTTGCCATGCTGATTACCAGTTTTGCTTCGACTTCAATTGCCAGCAAATACTGCTCAGCATAAACATCGTAACGGCTTTCCAATTCAACGGGAGTCAGAACACCTGTCTTTTCAAACAAGTCTTCAATGTATCCTTCCTTCAACACGGGTAAAGCATCTGCCGTAGTCCGCAAGTTAGCTAAACCCCGTTCCTCAACGGCCATTTTGTGCCATTCTTCGGAATAGCCGTCGCCACCAAATACAACCGCACCGTGCTCGTCCATCACTTCTTTGAGAATGGTTTGGATGGCAGCATTCAGTTCAGTTCCCTTAGCCAAATCGCTTTCTAATTTGTTAGCAATCCAGTCCAAAGAATCTGCAAGAATTGTATTCATCGCCACCAGCGGCCCGGAAACAGACTGACCGGAACCTACGGCCCGGAATTCAAACCGGTTTCCAGTAAAAGCAAAGGGCGAAGTCCGGTTTCTGTCTCCAGCATCCTTCATGAAAGTAGGCAATGTTTCTACACCTAAGTTCATAATTCCCCGACCTTTAGAGTCCTTAACTTCTCCCCGGCTAATTTGCCCGAAGATATCTTCTAATTGCGAACCCAAATAGACAGAGATAATTGCTGGTGGAGCCTCATTTGCACCCAATCGGTGGTCGTTGCTGGCAGTAGCAACTACCGCGCGCAATAGCGGCCCGTATTTGTGAACTCCGCGAATCACAGCGCCGCAGAACACTAAAAATTGTATGTTCGAGTGCGGTGTATCGCCTGGGTCTAATAAGTTGCCTTGGGTGGCATTCCCTACCGACCAGTTGACGTGTTTGCCGGAACCGTTAATGCCGGCGAAAGGCTTCTCGTGCAGCAAACACATAAAACCGTGTTTCTTCGCAGTGTTGCGGAGAATTGTCATGGTTAATTGTTGGTGGTCGCTGGCGACGTTTGCAGCTTCAAAAACTGGTGCAATTTCAAACTGACCGGGAGCTACTTCGTTGTGGCGGGTTTTGGCAGGAATTCCCAGCCGGTACATTCTTTCTTCTACTTCCTGCATGAAGACTTGAACGCGCTCTGGAATCGCTCCAAAATAGTGGTCGTCAAATTGCTGACCTTTGGCAGGAGGTTTGCCAAACAGGGTGCGACCTGCTAGCAGTAAATCGGGGCGGTTGTTGGTGAAATTGGCATCTACCAGGAAGTATTCTTGTTCGGAACCGCAACTGGAATTTACCGGAGCAACTTCGGTATTGCCTAATAGCTTTAACACTCGAGTTGCTGCTTTGTTCATGGCGGCAATGGAACGCAAAAGCGGCGTTTTCTTGTCTAAGGCTTCACCTGTCCAGGAGATGAAAACAGTAGGAATGCACAATGTCATGCCGTTGTCTGTTTCCATGACATAAGCAGGGCTGGTGACATCCCAGGCTGTATATCCGCGAGCGGCCGCAGTCGAGCGAATGCCGCCGTTGGGGAATGAGGAACCATCGGGTTCGCCTTGTACGAGAACTTTCCCTGCAAATTCTGAGATGACGGAACCGTCGCCTTGCACTGAGATGAAACCGTCGTGTTTTTCGGCGGTGCCGTTGGTTAGCGGGTAGAATACGTGGGCGTAGTAGAGGGCGCCTTTGGAAATAGCCCAATCTTTCATTGCTACTGCAACTACATCAGCTACGGAAGCATCGAGTTTTTGGCCGGTTTGAACGGTGTTTTTTACTGATTTGAAAATGCTTTTGGGCAGACTTTCTTGCATCTTGCTCAGAGTAAAAACGTCTGTTGCCCACATATCTTCTAGCCGCTTGGGAGGCCGACTAGGCATCAGTTTGCGGTTGACGATTTGAGAAATTGCTTGAACGCGCGATTCGTTTCCACTCATGGTTATTTTTATTGGTATTGCGGGACGAGTAGTTGAGAAAAAATAGATGTTAGCAAAAGTCTAACGATTGACGAATATGTTGTTGGATTTACCTAAGATTTTGCACCATTCTCAATAACGGGCAAGATGCCCGTTCCACAAGAGATCAATTTTCTCGCTTCACAGGCCGTCCAGCCTGTTCATAAAAGGCTAATTGAGAATGGTGCAACATATGAGATTTACCCAACATTTTTTGTCAAAGCTAACTTTTGCGAGAATGCCTTTTTTGGCAGGCTCTACAAGATTGGATGAGCGAGGCGCAATCACTTCGCCGTCCACCGGGCGTGAGAATCCAGTGTGAGATGCGGTTGGATTTCGGTTATTAGCAAGAAGATAGATGGCAAGAGCCTGTACAAACTTGAGTCAACATTATAGATGTCTGCACTGCACAAATTTAGTAATTAATCTTTACCCTGGTCAGCTCAAAAATTTTGTGCGAATCAATTCCGATGAATTCAGGTCAAAACTACTTATGGTTTTTAACGGTTCGACGATCGATAAATCGCAGTCCAGCAAACAACGCACTCGTTTAGGAGTTTTGGAGAATTATGGAGAGTACACAATCTACACTTGGAGAGTTTAAACAATCATTAACCAAATAAATGTATTGTAGGCTACAGAATTTTAGGTTTTTTTCAGAAAGGTCGATCGCACCAAGCGCACACAACCGCAGGGTTTCAGTGTAACAGGACGCGGGGCGCTCAAACTAAGGGCGATCGTACTCGCATAGGGCATAGGGCATAGGGCATAGGGCATAGGACATAGGGCATAGGGCATAGGGCATAGGGCATAGGGCATAGGGCATACCTCACTTTCTTAAGAACTGCTATATGATAAATAAAGTCTGGCAACTCTTCTAAAAGTTGGTGCGACAATTTGCCGTAGAAATCTTTACGAGATTTGGGAACTTATTAAACTGTTATAGCCGCAGTTTATTGAGCATAAATGAGTAAGTTGATAGTTTTTATTTAACTGGTTGGTAATCAGAAGACTTCAGAGTATGAGCCAAAAAGCGTTCTGTGTAGTACAAAGCTAATTGATTGCTCGGGCCATTAAAAACTGCATCAAAAGCGTGTTCAGCCCAAGGAATTTCGAGCAAAATAGCCGGTGAAGCGAAGCTATCCCGTAGGGAATCGCCCGTGGCTCGCAATCGTTGGTAGAGCGATCGACCAAACTTGGGCTGAACGATATGGTCGCGACCTGCATAAACCAGTAGAGAAGGGGGAAGATTCGGTTTAATATAATTGATGGGAGAAGCCCGACGGTAAAGCTCGTTGAGTTCGTCTGGCGTTCCTCCCAGAAAGGCACGCAAGACGGCTCGAACATTTATGGCATCAGGAAAAGGTGGGTCATTGTATCCCCGGATCAGGTCATTTGGCCCGTAATAGTTGACCACGGCTCGAACTGGAAGCACACTAGAATTATAAGCAGTTAGCATTGCTAAATGGGCACCTGCAGACCTTCCCATCAGAGCAATGCGATCGAGATCGATGTCCCAATCAGCAGCATGAGTTTTGATATAGGAAAGAGCGGCTTGTACGTCCTCAAGCTGAGCAGGAAATCGATACTTGGGAGCGTGGCGGTAAGCAATTGCAACCACACAATAGCCTTGGGCGGCCATATAACGGCTGAATTCCTCATTGGAATCGGGATTGCCTCTTTGCCAAGCTCCCCCGTAGAGTGTGATAATCGCCGGATATTTGCCAATTTGCATCGGCCGGTAAAGGTTTAATTGTAGTGAAACTCCGTCAGGTTTGGCAAATCCAATAGCCCGATCGATCCTAACCTCTCTGATGGGAATTCCTCGGAAGGCATCTGCGAGGATAAACGGTTGAGGGCGTAGCTGCGCGCGATGGGCTTGAGGAAGGGCTGCTAAATAGTTTTCCCCTAAAACTGCTTGCATTTGGGTAGCTATCGCTGTATTGGCTGCTGGGAACTGCATCAGGGGAAGCAGGCCCAGGATGAGGGCGAACAGGTTACAAATGAGTAAAATAATGTAGACTTTGCCTTGATGCCGTCTGAGCAGGTTCAGCAGAAGGGCGATCGTATTGATACCAACCAACCAAGGACTGATTTCTGGTGCTCCCACCGCCAAAGGGTACAGGAACATCGTGGGTGCTGGTACGATGATCCAGAGACTGAGAAATAGGGCGATCGTACTCAGGAACCAAGAAATAAATGGCGTGACTAAGAATGCTGCTAATAAGGGTAACTTTTTGCGGTTATTCTTGTGGATCATCGGATTTTTGCAGCCTAACTTTTAATCAGTTTAAATTAATCTGGCGGTTTTTATTGGTAATATCATGTCCGGTCGAGCGACCGCGATTTTTGTAGGGGCGGGTTCACCAACAATACCGGCCAATAATTGACCATCTCAAAAACCCGCCCCGACCGGGATATTAGAGTTAATTGATCGGACATGATATAAGTCGATCGCCTCTGGCATTACCAAACCAGCAGCTTCATTGACTCCGACATCCTGCGGCGAGCGAAAATGCTTTGCATCGTTCTATTTTCTTCTTTGGGGTTGTTCGCTGTTTCTGGGAATGTTAAGCTGAGGTTGTCCCGCTAAACTAGCTTTATGGGCTGTTATATCATGTCCGATCGATTGACCATAATATCCCGGCCGGGCGGGTTTTTGAGATTGTCAATTATTAGCAGATATTGTTGGTGAACCCGCCCCTACCTGATTTCGGGCGAAGCGAAGCGGAGGGAATCGACCGGACATGATATTACTCATCAAAAGTTTGGCTATTATTCCAATTTTGGTATTTAGACAGGACTTAGGCACGGGTGTCGAGAAACCGGGTTTTTTTACGAGTCTACTTCTTCGTGGCGCTAGGCGATTCCCAATAAAAAAACCCGGTTTCTTTACTGACTCGTTAAGCCTCGAAGTTTATCTCGAAAATAACAGAAGCTTGGTGACAAATTCTTATCTACGTCCATGTGGGGAGGAATATTGTTAGCCCAGTTTGTCTTCTCTAAACCAATTGCTTGCCCACCTTGTTGAGATAAGTTTTGTACACCACCGGAAAACACCGCCTCAGCTAACTTCTCCCATGTACCACAGATACTATCATTGGTGTAAGAATTTAGGACTGCTTCTTTTGCTCTCGGATAAGCTGCCTTAACTGCTGCTAAATCGCCTAGATACCATGCTTCTCCTTCTTCAATTGCTATGCAAAATTGCGTCTTTGGCGGAGGATTACACTTATCTACAATATCTAGTAGTTCTTTGCGAAACGTACTGAGGCATCGGTTATCTAGATCGCAAATTACAATGAGGACAAAAGAGTAATCAGGACAGTCAGATAATGTTTTACCCCATCCTTGAACAATTTTCGGAAGTAGGTCGAGCAAAATTCGTTTTTTTGCATCAGAAGTAGAGTTTATATCTTTAGGAACCTTATGCCCAAGTCCTTTGTAAGAACTGATCTTAAATGTGTGTTCGGTGCTAATAATCTTTGGGATAAGAATTTCAAGAGCCGTTTTTCCAGAAATATCCTCGACAAGTATCTCAAAGTGCATTTATTCACCTTTTATCTAGATAATCGCTGTACCAAAGTCCGCCAAGGGGCAATCCTTCAGAAACAAGGTTATTAATGAGAGGGTCTTGGCTAGCTCGTCTGATTGTAGAAAAACCATCCTCGCCCTTTTCAAGTACCCAAACCTCTTCAGGGTTAAGAGCATCTACAAAATAGGGTTGATGTGTTGTAACAAATACTTGCGATCTTTTTCGAGCTGTAGCGTGTTCTCGAAATTCTCGGACTAGAGTTTCTAAAAGCTTATGGTAAAGTCCGTTTTCGGGTTCTTCTATGCACAAAAATGGCGGTGGTGAGGGGTCTTCTAAAAGAAGGAGATAGGCAAATACCTTCAGTGTTCCGTCTGACATTTGTTGAGCATAAAATGGTTCTTGAAAACCTCGATCGTTGAACTGCAGCAGAAGTCTACCGTCTGGACTTTTAGCGGTGCTAATCTTTGCCACGCCTGGAATCTTACTAGATATTTTTTGCAGAATTGATTGGAATTTCTTAGGATGCTCTCTCTCCATAAATTGAACCACATTTCCTAGATTATCTCCATGAATATTCAAATGTTTTTGTGGCCCAGCCAGAGGTAAGCTACGGGCAGCGTCTGGTGTGAAATAGCTGAGATACCATCCTTCGATAAATCTACGAAATGCGGAAATTCTTGGGTGTTGTTTGAGCGCTCCCAAAGTAGCAATTCCCAGTTTTCGCTTGTCGTCAAGTTCAACTATTTCCTTTTCTTTACTTTCTTCTGATCTCTCACCTATTTGGATTTCTTCTATTAAATTGTTTACATCAAATTCTCCTCGCTCTTCATCAAGTAGCTGACCTCCTTCTTCACCTTTCCATGCTAAGCCCTTACCTTCATTCAGAATCAAAAAAGAATAAGGTTGTCCTTTTTTTTCGTTTTTTCTCCGTTGTCTAAGTCTTTCTTTTTTTACATACGGTCTTTCAGAAGAGTCAAGGTCTATTGCCAAATCATAGGTGATTGGTCGAGCGTTACGATCCTCTTTATAGTAAATCTGAAACTCAACACTTCCCTTTTGTCCTTGCGATCGAATTCTCTCGAAACCTCCCCGCCCACGGGCATCACAGGCTTCTTCGACTCCCCCTTTTAAGCAGTCTGCAAGAAAGCCAAAAGTGTCAAAAAGCGTGCTTTTCCCAACACCATTTTTACCGATAACGGCTGTCATTGGCGTTAGTTCCTCGGCATTTTGCGTATTCCACAGCTTGCCCATAGTAATATCACGCAGCGAGCGGTAATTTATTACCCTAAATCCTTCTATTTTTGCCACTTAAGTTCCTCTGCTTCATTAGGAATGTTATAAGTTACTCTAACCATATAACAATTCAGTAACTCTAACATTATACTTGATTTTACTTAAGCCGATCGCCCATAATGCTCGGTCTTAACCCACTCGGATCGCAGTAGTTGTTCTGGATAATCTCCTAGCACATAAGTTGGCGGTGATTGAACCGTTGATGCAAGCGGCTGGTTAAGCGTGTCCTGAATTTATCACCCTCCCAGGATCGATCGAATAAACATTACTTAATTTTTGCTTTTGCGGCCCTAGATTCCACTGTGAATCCTGGAATATCTTGCAGTTCAGTTTCGCTCAAACTGTACTGTTCGCAAACCAAACTCAAACGAGTGCCGGTACTTTTAACGGCGTTGACAGAGTGAGTCAAATCTCCTTGAAAATAGATTAGCGAGTTGGCTTGTGGCTTAATCTGGCCGACTTGCTGTTTGTTGCGCCGCAGTATCAATTCTCCTCCTTGCAAGTTCGGCGGTACTTGCACGTATAAAACGCTGACGGCTGCGGGAGGTTCAACTGTTTTGCAGTACGATCGCAAAGATCGATCGATATGCGGATCGACGCGGGAACCTTCACCCAGCAACAAAGGGTTGAGGTAAAAAGCATTGCATTCAGGCTGTAATGCTTGGTCTAGATAGGGTTTGAACAAGGGAAACCGCCGTTCTACTTCGGCGATTTCCGAACGTTGAAACACTACGGAAAACCCTTTTGTGCCAATGAAATCGCGATTGAGGTTGTTGATTGCTAGATAAGGGGAGGCTAGAATTGCTCCTCGCAAGTCGTTGAGGTAGTCGATCGAGAAAGCGTTAGGATGTTGGCTATAGTATTTCAAGGCACTCAAAAATCATCAAAGTTCAAGGAAACAGCAGATAGAAATGTAGCAATCGCTCAGACTTGGGATTGCTTCGTTTCTCGCAATGAGATAATAATGTTTATTTGTGTCCGCGTACTTAAGTCAAAGGTTTTTCTTAACTGCGGGCGATCGCCCGGAAGTCTCGCAACCGACTAGCAACGGCAGAATATCAGTATACAGGCGATCGTTGTGGTGATTCGATTATATTTGCAGTTTAATTATACATGATGCTGCTGGGAAGCCGATCGCCCATTTATTTTAACTTGTCCAATTGCAGGGGCGATCGCAATTTCCGCGATCGCATCCGGCCTCTGTTTTATCACCGATTTCTTGAGTTTGCTAGCTGGAAAACAGATGCGTGTTGCTGGTGTATAGGAAACATCTTGCTAAAACCAGCAATCCGTGCATTAGGTAAAACTGCTGGGAGGGCGATCGACAATATCTAACTGGCGAGAGAACGTTAATAAAGTTTACAATTAGAGAATGTGGTCTAAGAAATACCAGCAGTCGCAACAGTTACTCAGTAATTATTTCAGATTAAATTAACATTTCACAGTGGAAAAAAGCCAAGCTGCCAGCTATAATTAAAGAGTAAGGGAAAAAAAATAACTCGCTGAAACGATAACGATATGGCAACAACATTGTACGAAAAAATGGGTGGAGAGCCAGCCATTAAAGAGATAGTCGATGATTTTTACCGCGATGTTTTGGCTGACGAGATAGTGAGCCACTTCTTCGATCATACAGACATGGAAAAGCAGCGCCGCCATCAAACTGCTTTTATCTCCTATGCCCTTGGCGGCACCAAGCAATACTCAGGCCGTTCAATGGAGAAAGCACACGCAGGTTTGAATTTACAGCCTGAACACTTTGATGCAATTGTGAAGCATTTGACCGATGCAATAGTTGCCCACGGCGCATCCCAAGAGGATCTCGATGAAGCGCTAGGTAAGATCGCGACTTTGAAAGAGGCTGTTTTGTACAAGTAAGATCGAGTGAATGCAACTGGGTTTTTGCAGCCACTAGAATAGTGATAAAAGTGGAGATTTCGTAATTGTGAAGCGAAAGCTCCACTTTGTTTTTTGCCGGATATAATGAACCGCTTTCGAGGCGAAGGAAGTAGCCTGTAGGGTTCGTCAGCTCGCTCACTTATTAGGCAAGAAAAACGCTGCGGCCCGTGGCACCATACAATACTATTTTAAATGCGTAACAGCTTAAGTAGATTTAGTAAAGTACAGTAATTGTTCGGCCATCCATGAGAGCGACGCTGATTGTTTCTTCGGTGAAGTACAGGTTTTTAACTCTATCGCCGGCAACCTCATGCCACCGCATATCCCGTATGAGGGCGGGCGTTGGGCGGTTGAAACCCCAAGACAATCTGATCTTTCCCAATCCCGGCTTCGACTAGCTCATTTGTAATCCCATCCTCAATGCCATCGCGTTGAATCCAAATTTTGTCATCAATAATTTGGACGTGAGTTATACATCCATGCACTCGCCGTTTTTGCTGCCAACCCACATCAAACAGCATAAAGTGATTGCGATCGCGATCGACAATTAAGTGCTGATCGATTTCTCCAAAAGAATAGGGAATTTCTGCATACTTTCTTAAAATGGTCTCGATCGTTTGCCGATAAAACTCTAAGTTATCCATCTTCTAACCTCCGCTGTGTTCGCATCAAAAATTAGCAATTTTAAGTGATTAATTTCAACCATTAATTGTGGCAGCTCCTCTGAAAAAAAATCTAAAAACACGCTTTCTGGAATGGCTAAGTACAACAAACGCGCCGAATTCTGCCGCTCCAAAACTTGTGAATACATGATGTATTGACCTAGCGCCTGCTCCAAATCATGTACGGGTGATGGGCCGATAAAGCTTTTCACCTCCACTGCAATCCGCTGACCTTCTTTCTCTGCTGCCAATAACTTCTGTGCACCCAAATCTATATAAGCCGAGCGTCCTCCTATCTTCAAGGTTAAGGGATCGTTAGTAATCGTCCAACCATCATTTTCTAGAGCCGTTCTCACCGTATTGTGGTAAATGTCTTTAGCCATCTTCAGAGTACCTCATCCAACTTAATGTCGGCTCCTTGTCGCCCATTATACCCTGGCTACGGGTGGGGAATACTCAGTTTGGCTATAGTTCAGCCTTTTGCCAGATGACAACCCTTAACTGCTCATAGCAAAATCGATAATATTTCGAGTCAGAGTGTATGCCGCAATACTTCGGAAAACTCCAAACAACCGAACAGCCTTGGTCAATTATTGGCTCTGTACAATCGATCGATAAAACCGATTCCCTACGGGATAGCTGCGCTTCACGCACAATTCACTTCAACTGTACCAATTCCTCCCTAAACATCAGCATCCTCGCACCGAATTTAATCCGAGTGCGAATGTCCCCAAACCCCCCCCACCTAGGGCGGGCACGGGGGCACCGCCCCTACAAGGGGGAGGAAGAAATTATAGACCAACCCCCCCTTAGTAAGGGGGGGCAAGAAATTATAGACCAACCCCCCCTTAATAAGGGGGGGCTAGGGGGGGTAGAAAGCCGATCGCACTCAATAACAGTCCCTGACGAAGAGTGGGAAATTATACCATTTGAAGTGCGAGAAACAGACGAAAAAATAGAAATTGAAACATCACAAATATTGATTTCCGTAAAGCGCGATCGCACTTCCATCGAATGCTTCGACAAATCGGGAAAACCCTTTGCTAGCGACTGCGATCCCAGTATGGGATGGCGCACCGGCGCAACCGCAGGCTGGAAACGCATCGAAGCAGACGAACACTTCTACGGTTTCGGCCAACGCACCGGCTTTCTCGACAAACTCTCGGAAGTCAAGACAAACTGGACAACCGACTCCCTTGACTACAATTCCCTCACCGATGAAATGTACCAGGCGATCGCATTTTACATCGCCTTGAATCCCGATCGCGCTTACGGCATTTTCTTCAACACTACATTTTGGAGTCAATTCGACATCGGCGCCGAACAACCGGGGGTTTTGCGGATGGAAACCAGAGGCCCGGAACTCGACTACTACATCATTTACGGCCCGGAACCCGCCCAAATTATCGCCACCTACACGCAGTTAACCGGCCGGATGCCGCTTCCGCCAAAATGGGCGCTGGGATACCACCAATGCCGCTGGAGCTACGAATCCGAGGACATTGTGCGCGAGTTGGCGAAGGAATTTCGCGATCGGGCGATTCCCTGCGATGTCATCCACCTCGACATCGACTATATGCGCGGCTACCGCGTTTTTACCTGGAGCCCGAAACGTTTCCCCGATCCCGCGAAACTGATCGCAGACTTGAAAGCAGCGGGTTTTAAGGTTGTCACGATTGTCGATCCCGGTGTCAAGTACGAACCGGAAGCAGATTATGAAATATTCGATCGCGGTGTAGAAAATGACTATTTCGTCCGCACCGCAGAGGGAAAGCTATTCCACGGTTACGTTTGGCCGGATAAAGCGGTGTTTCCCGACTTCCTGCGGCCGGAGGTGCGCCAGTGGTGGGGCGAATTGCACAAAACCCTGACAGATATTGGGATTGCGGGGATTTGGAACGACATGAACGAACCTGCGATCGCCGAACGGCCTTTTGGTGACGGCGGCGAACACATCAGCTTTCCCCTGGATGCACCGCAAGGCCCGGAATCCGATCGCGCTACCCACGCGGAAACGCACAATTTGTATGGTTTAATGATGGCGAAAGCTTGTGCTGAGGGGTTGCAAAAAGTGCGATCTGGCGATCGATCTTTTGTGCTGACGCGATCGGGTTTTGCGGGCGTTCAGCGTTACTCGTCGGTGTGGATGGGCGACAATCAATCGCAGTGGGAACACTTAGAAATGTCGCTACCAATGCTTTGCAACATGGGGCTTTCCGGCGTGGCGTTTGTCGGTTGCGACATCGGCGGTTTTGCGGGGAATGCAACGGCTGAATTGTTCGCGCGGTGGATGCAGGTGGGGATGCTGTATCCCTTGATGCGCGGTCATTCGGCCATGAGTACGGCGCAGCACGAACCGTGGGTTTTTGGATCTCGCACTGAGAAGATTTGCCGCGAATACATCAATTTGCGCTATCAGTTGTTGCCTTACATTTACACGTTGTTTTGGGAAGCAGCGACGACGGGAACGCCGATTTTGCGACCGCTACTTTATCACTTTCCGCGCGATCGCACAACTTATCACCTTTACGATCAAGTATTACTCGGCCCGTCGCTGATGGCTGCACCTGTTTACCGGCCGGGAGTTGAGCATCGCGCCGTGTATTTGCCGGAGGGGACTTGGTACGATTGGTGGACGGGTGAATGCTATCAGGGCCCGATGCACATTTTGGCTTATGCACCTTTGGAGAGAATGCCGCTTTACGTGCGGGGCGGGGGCATAATTGCGATCGCACCTGTGAAGCAATTTGTCAGCGAAGAACCCCTTGAGTCATTGAAAATGCGAATTTGGCCCGGAAGCGGTGAATGGACGCTTTATGAGGACGATGGACACAGTTTTGAACATGAAAAAGGTGTCTGGGCTACGACTAATTACAAGGTGTATTTGGAAGGGGAAAAAATCATCGTTGAAATTGCCGCGCGCGAGGGTCAATTTTTGATATCAGAACGCGAAGTTATTGTGGAAGTTGTTGGCGTTGGCGAACAGCGATTTACAGATGATGGTACGGTGCGGCGTTTGACATTTGGATAACTTTGGCATCATATCAAATCCGGTAGCATCGTCCTGTATTCATCTCTGTATTCTCTCCCTCTGCGTTCTCTGCGCCCTCTGCGGTTAAATCATTCCGATGCAACCGGAAACGATATCAAGCGGTTTATGCTATGGTGGGATTCATTCAGGGCGATCGCTCGATCTGGCAGAGTTTGAGATGGAAAGGGCGATCGTATCCCTCGATCTGATATCTTGCACCATTCTCAATTAGCCGTAGGGGCGGGTTCGCCAACAGCCTTAAAGCTTGCAAATAGGTTCTATAAACCCGCCCGACCCCACGAAAAATCCTCTTATTGATATTGCTGCAAGATGTCAGTCGATCGAACTCAGCCTGCGATATCATTTCCGTTTAATTCGGAATTGTATCTAATCAGATTCTGTAGGGGCGGGTTCGCCGAGATATTTGATAAATATTGACAAATTCTATAAACCCGCCCCGCCCCTACGCCCGACGATACAACCGGAAACGATATGATTCCATTGTGGCTAGATAAAATTCATTTCAAGAATAGCCAAGATATTAGCAGACTAGAGCAATCCCAAAAAACATCTAACAAATTTGGCAAAGGTGTGGGATAAAGTGTAAGGTAAAGGTTTTGAGGGTATAGGGAAATCGTATGGCGAGGCAAAAGAAACCTGACCAAAGAGCGATCGGGCAATACAACCACGAAAACCAACAAAGGGTAAATAACCCACCCGTCGGACTGGTTACGCCAGACACCGATCCAGATGGGGATAGCAAACAATATGCCTACGATCCTCACCTTGACCCTCAGTTAGTTTGGGCTGGAAAAGCAGAACATACTAGCTTTGAAGTCCCTACAGTCTCGCTACACGTTCACGAACGCATCGATCCGCGCAGCATCATTGAAGCAGTGCGGAAGCAAAATCAAAGTCAGGGTGTACAGTTATCTCTATTTGAAACACCAGAAGAAAATCCACCGATTCGACAGGCGATCGAATTTTACAAGCACAAGCATAATTGGAGTAACCGCTTAGTTGCTGGAGACTCGCTTTTAGTGATGAATTCCTTATTAGAAAAAGAGGGAATGGCGGGACAAGTGCAGATGATTTATTTCGATCCGCCCTATGGAATTAAATATGGTTCAAATTTTCAGCCGTTTGTGAATACGCGGGATGTGAAAGATGGGAAAGATGAGGATTTGACTCAAGAACCGGAAACGATTAAGGCATTTCGGGATACTTGGGAGTTAGGGATTCATTCTTATTTGACTTATTTAAGAGATAGGTTGTTGTTGGCGAGGGATTTATTATCGGAAAGTGGTAGTGTTTTTGTCCAGATTTCGGATAAAAATTTGCATCATGTTAGAGAGTTAATGGATGAAATATTTAAAGCAGAAAACTTTATAGCTATTATTAGTTTTCAAACAACTTCTGGATTTGCAACAAATACAATAGCAACCCTTGGTGATTTCCTGATCTGGTATGCGAAGGATAAGAAACAGATTAAAGTTAAGAAGACTTTTCAAGAACAGAAAATAGTACCGGGTGAAGGAAATGCTCGATGGATACTGCTCTCAGATGGTAGCTATCGAGGGATTTCTGCTGTGGAAAAGCGGGGAAATGAGCCAATACCAAATGGAGCAAGACTTTATAAACCAGGTGATCTAGCATCGCAAGGAGCAGCAAAGGAGAGTCAACCATTTAAATTTCAGGAAAAAAAATATTTACCAGGAGGTAATGCTCACTGGAAAGCAAATTATCCAGAAGGGATGGAAAAACTCGCATTAGCAGGACGTATTCACGTTGCCAAAAATAGTATTCAATATCGACGATTTGCTGATGATTTTCCTTATCAAGAAATTGGTAATATATGGACTGATACACAAACTGGAAGTTTTACTGATGAAAAAATTTATGCAGTTCAGACAAATACTAAAGTTATTGAACGCTGTCTTCTACTGACCACCGATCCAGGTGACTTAGTTCTCGACATAACCTGTGGTTCCGGTACAACTGCCTATGTTGCGGAACAATGGGGGCGGAGATGGATTACCTGTGATACCTCAAGAGTAGCAGTAACCCTGGCAAAACAACGCTTGATGACTGCAACATTTGACTATTACCAACTTGCAAATTCCCAGGAAGGCGTAGGCAGTGGTTTTAAATACAAAACCGTCCCTCACATCACCCTCAAATCTATTGCCAATAACCCAGACATTCGGGAAGGCATGAACCGCATAGAAATCGAGCAAGCTATTAATAAATACGCCGACCAAGAAACCCTCTACGACCAACCCTTAATAGATAAATCCAGAGCCAGAGTTACAGGCCCATTTACAGTCGAAGCAGTCCCCGCCCCCATAGTCAAACCAATTGATGATGTTATCAATCCACCCGTTGCTGACCAATCAATTGCCCGTTCTGGCCAAACTCTGCGGCAATCAGAATGGCGTGATGAAATGCTAAAAACAGGAATTCGCGGTAAAAACGGGCAATACATCCTGTTTTCGCGAGTGGAAGCTTTACCCGGTACTCGTTGGCTTCATTCCGATGCCGAAACTAAACCTAACGATTTGGGAGCAAATACTGTCAAAGAATCTGGCGGCACTTATGATAAACCAATGCGAGTTGTGATTTCTTTCGGCCCAGAACACGCACCCCTAGAACAACGCCAAGTCACTCAAGCTATTGAAGAAGCACAAACTTTAGTACCCAAACCTAAATTAATTATCTTTGCCGCCTTCCAATTTGACCCTGAAGCGGCCAAAGACATCGACGAAACCAACTGGCCCGGTGTCACGCTTCTGAAAGCACAAATGAACATGGATATGCAGACAGAAGACCTTAAGAAAAAACGCGCTAGTAACGATAGCTTCTGGCTGATGGGTCAACCAGATGTCGCCCTCCGCCGCATTGATAAAGGCGAAAATAAAGATAAGTGGGAAGTAGAAGTTTTTGGCTTCGATTACTACAACACCAAGAGTGGAAATATCGAGTCTGGCAGCGTTGAAAAAATTGCCGTATGGATGTTAGATACCGATTATGATGGCAGAAGCGTTTTCCCGCGTCAGGTTTTCTTCCCGATGGCAGGAGAAAAAGATGCTTGGTCGCGTCTAGCCCGCAATCTCAAAGCCGAAATTGATGAAGATTTAATTGAGTCTTATCAAGGCACTGTATCCTTGCCTTTTGACATAGGAGAATATCAGCGTGTTGCTGTTAAAATTGTGGACGATAGAGGCATTGAGAGTTTGAAGATTATCCGGTTAACGCCATGATTTTCATTATTTATCACAATTCAAACCTTAAGCAACAAATGGAGGAATAAACCATGCTAATAGAAGAATATTTTGAGTTTTTAGCCGAGGATGACATTCGAGTAAAAGGGACAAGAGTGGGAATAGAAAGCATCCTCTATGAATATATTTATCAGCAACGTTCACCGGAGGAAATTTTAAAACATTTTTACACTTTGACCCTCGATCAAATTTATGCGACAATCCTGTATTATTTAAACAATAAAGCACTCTTAGATAAATATATCGAAGACTGGCTAGAATGGTCGCACCAACAACGAAAAGCCCAAGAATTAAACCCTCACCCAGCTTCGGTCAGGCTCCAAAAAATCAAGGAAGAAAGAAATAAAAACAATGGCGCTCAAGTATCTCATGGATGAAAATATTGACCCGATTTATCCTACTCAAATTCGGAGCAAACAAGTAGAATTAATTATTCGGGTCATTGGCGAACCTTTTATCCCAGCCAAAGGAACTAAAGACCCAGAGATTTTAGAATGGTGTGAAAAATATGACTTTATCCTAGTCACGAATAACCGTAAATCTATGCCTGTTCACTTAAACGATCATTTACAAGCAAATCATCATATTCCTGGGATATTTATTTTAAATGCGAACTTAAGCGTTGGGCAAAATATAGATGAATTAATTTTGATTGCTGAATGTTCTTTTCTCAATGAATATCAATATCAAATTATTCATCTACCTATCACTAAAGAGGTTTCCTGATGACTCAAGCGATATCCAAGTTAATGACTTTTGATGAATTTCTGGCATGGAAACCAGAAAACGGACGCTACGAACTACATAACGAAGTTATTGTTGAAATGCCAAATCCAACTGGTAAACACTCAGCTAGCGCCGGTTTTCAGGCGTTCGAGTTGGGTTTAGAAATCAGGCGATTGCAACTTCCTTACTTTATTCCCAAGGAATGTACAATTAAATTTAGCGATAACTCTGGCTACGATCCCGATGTAATTGTATTAGATAAACAAGCCGTAGCAGCCAATGAGTCTCGATGGGAAAGAGAATCAGTTATTACTCAGGGAGATTCCGTAAAATTAGTGGTTGAAGTGGTCAGCACAAATTGGCGTGATGATTATGCCCACAAAATGATTGATTATGAAGCATTAGGCATTCCTGAATATTGGATTGTAGATTATTTGGGTTTAGGTGGTAGCCGTTATATTGGTTCTCCGAAACAGCCTACTTTATCGGTATATCAGTTAGTAGATGGTGAATATCAAATTAAGCTGTTTCGGGGAGATAAAAGGGTTGAATCAGCGGTATTCCCAGAGTTGAATTTGACCGCAGAGAAAATTTTTAATTGTGGGTAATTATTCAGACTATAAATCTTATTTAGGACTTGCACACAGGGTGTGAGAAACCGGGTTTCTTGTCAGAGGATGACGCTGAAAGCTAGGTTTTAGTCAAGAAACCCGGTTTCTTTGATTTTTTACTATACCATCAACTCAAATTGAATAAAAAAAATTAACCTAGCAAAACTTATGTCATCACAAACTACAATTAATCAACTTATCATTAATTCTCCCTACGAAGAACCCAAACAATATTGGCACTACGATCGCACGTCTCGCCTGTTTAATCTTGCAGAAGGGAGAAGACCCGCAGGCTATATCATTGCTTCCGAAAGCTCCAAAACCTTCGACGATCCAGGCAAATTTGTCGAAATTCCTCTAGTTAACCAAATCCGCCCCCGCGTCAAAGCTTGGTGCGATGAAGGACACCCCGGAGTTACAGGCGTTACCAAACGTCTGCTAGAACACTGGCACAACTCTGAAGAACGCGACTTTCCATTCTTTTTCTGTCAGTTAGAAGCCATAGAAACCCTAATCTGGCTAACAGAATCCCCCGCGTCTGAAAAAGTTGGCATCGACATTCCTTCCGATGGGGGAAACTTCAAACGCCTGTGTTCCAAAATGGCAACAGGTTCCGGCAAAACAATCGTCATGGCGATGTTAATTGCATGGCAAATTCTGAATAAAGTTACCTATCTCCAAGACTCCCGCTTTTCCAAAGCTATTTTTGTCATAGCCCCCGGACTTACAGTTAAAAATCGCCTGCAAGTTCTGCTTCCCTCTGCTGAAAATAGCTACTACGAAATTTTCAATATTGTTCCTCTCGGCTTATTCGATCAACTTCGTCAAGGCAAAGTTTTAATCCGTAACTGGCACACCCTAAATTGGGAAACGGAGGAGCAAATTAAAAAGAAAAAAGGAGTTGATAAACGTGGTGCAAAAAGTAATGAAGCCTACGCAAGAGAGGTTTTAGGAGAACTTGGCAACTCCAGCAACATAGTTGTCATCAACGACGAAGCACACCACGCATGGCGCATTCCTGCTGAATCCAAAGTTAAAGGTGTCAGCAAAGAAGACTTAGATGAGGCAACTAAGTGGGTTGGTGGGTGCGATCGCATCCACCAAGCTAGAAAAATCCTCACCTGCTTTGACTTCTCCGCCACACCGTTCGCCCCGTCTGGTAAAAAGAGTTCAGAAGAAGCTTTATTTGGCTGGATTGTCAGTGATTTTGGCTTAAATGATGCGATCGAATCTGGCTTAGTCAAAACTCCCCGTGTTGTGATTCGCGACGATGCAAGACTCAACGTGCAAGATTTCAAATCCCGTCTTTACCATCTTTATCGAGATCCAGAAGTTTACGATGATGTAAATCGTAAAGCCAAGCCCAATGAATCGCTTCCTGATTTGCTCAACAACGGCTACCTCTTACTCGGAAAAGATTGGCTGGAAACTGCGAAAGCATGGAAAGAATCTGGGCATAAAGTTCCACCAGCAATGATTTCGATCGCCAACCGTACCGAAACTGCTGCCCGAATCAAATATGCCTTTGACCATAACAAAATTCAGGTCGAAGAACTCTGCATTCCAGAATACACCTTACACATAGATTCTAACGTTCTGAAAATGGCAGAATCCCAAGAGGAAAGCACTGAGATACAAGACACAAACCCAGAGACTGCCGAAGATGATAACTCTGATGATGAGCCTATTCGCAAACTTTCTAAGAAAGAACAGGCAGAACTTTTACGGCAAATGGTGGATACGGTTGGTCAAGTTGGGAAGCCTGGGGAACAGATTCAAAATGTCATCTCAGTTGGGATGCTGTCTGAAGGCTGGGACGCTAAAACTGTAACGCATATTATGGGGATTCGCGCATTCACCAGCCAACTTCTCTGCGAACAAGTCGTAGGTAGAGGTTTACGGAGAACTACTTACGACATCAACCCAGAAACAAACCTACTTGAAGCCGAATATGTTAATATTTTTGGTGTTCCTTTTACCTTTCTTCCCCACGAATCCGATGAAGGAACTCCGCCTCCGCCCCCTACTCCTAAAACTGAAATTAAACCAGATCCCCAAAAGCAGCAGTTTGAAATAAGCTTTCCCAATATCGTCCGCATTGATTACATTTATAAACCCGAACTCAAACTCGATTTGAGTCAGGTTAAGCCTTTGAAGTTAAATGCCTCTGACAATATTACCCTAGCAGACCTCGCTCCCAGTGTCGATGGCAAACCCGATGTCACGAAAATAAAGGCGATCGATCTAGAAGATTTAGGTCGAAAACAGCGGATGCAAAAAATCACTTTTGAGGTTGCTAGAGATATTTTCGATCAGATGAAACCCGGCTGGAAAGGTAATCGAGAATACTTACTGGCAAAACTGATTCAATTAGTCGAACAATTCATCCACTCAGATTTTATCCAAATTACTCCGCCATTGTTCAATCGAGACGAAATCCGACGACGTATCCTGATCACTCTTAATCTGAGAAAAGTCGTTGAACACATCTGGAACGCTATTTATTTAGAAAATACAGAAAGAATTGAACCAGTTTTCGATCCAGTTCATCCAATCCGATCTACAGGTGATATGCGTTCCTGGTACACAGGTAAACCTTGTGATTACACTCGTAAATCTCACATCAACTGCTGCGTCTTTGACAGTACATGGGAAGCCAGCGAAGCCTACGAACTCGATCGAGAAAGAAACGATAATATTGTAGATGCTTGGGTGAAAAACGATCGCCTGGGATTTGAGATTCTCTATATTTTTGGCGGAGTTGTTCGGAAATATCGCCCCGACTTTATAGTTCGTCTGAAAAATGGCAATTTTTTGATTCTAGAAACTAAAGGGCAACAAACTCGTCAAGATGAGGCTAAATGGGTATTTCTCGATCAGTGGATTAAAGCTGTTAACCAGCATGGTGGTTTTGGTTATTGGCAGTATGATGTATCCACAAATCCGGCTGATGTTCGATTAATCTTGGAAAAAGCGGCATTTCAGTTGAGATAAAGTTACTATAATATATCATCCGGGGATGAGTAGACCCGACACCTACCCACAAATAATGCAACCCATCCAAATTACCACATTCCAAGCTCTGTGGCGCAGCTTGGGCATGATAATCAAAGCCGCACCAATTGAACTCCGCAATTTAATAATACTCAACATTATCAGCGGTGCTGCCCCATCGGTCGTGCTTTTTTTAGATAAATTAATCATTGATGAAGTATCTCGGTTGCTGTCGCAAACCCAAACAGCACAGCCCCTTGCTTTGATGCTTTCCCGACCAATATTGCTGTGGAGTATTGGCGGAGTCTTAAGTCTTAGGTTAGTCGGCGATGCCCTAGACACAATGAGTTCTTTTGCAGCGACATCTTTGCGCGATCGCGTTCAAGGCTTTGTCGAAGGAAAAGTCCTCGAAAAAGTCGCCAATTTCGACGATATTGCCCTGTTTGAAAACCCGGAACTATTAAATATAGTAGAACTCGCAAAAACCGGAGTATTCAAAATACAGCAACTAGCATTTACCATCAGCATGACCATCACGGGAATTTTTATATTTATTCCATCGATAGGCCTTGCTGCTGCAATAGCTTGGTGGGTGCCAGTGGTGATGTTGATTTCATCCTGTCCCTCAATTTACATCCAAAGAAAATATAGCAAAATCATCTGGAGAGTTCAAAGAAAGCAAGCTAAAATCAGCCGCGAGATGAACTTGTCCGCTAGAGTCCTGACGGGCGAAGAATATGCTAAAGAATTGCGTTTGTTTGGCTTGCAGGAACTTTGGCTCAAACGCTGGCAGGAGCAGTTTTTGCAATTTTTTAGCGAGATGCAGCAAATCCGAAAAAAAGGAGCAATTGTTTTACTTTTGTGGTCAGTGTTTAGTAGAATCGGAGTAGCTTTGCCCTTTGTTTATGTGGTAATGGGAGCTTTGGGAGGGCGCTATACTTTGGGAGATTTGGCGCTGTATTCGGGTTTGATTGTTCAGGTGGAGCAAAGTTTGCAGTTACTTATAGGCAATTATGCTAATTTGTACGATATTTCCCTCGGTGTTACTCCGATTTTTCAACTTTTGGAACTCAAACCAGAATTGCAGTCTCCGCTTGGAGATGTAGCATCTCGCCTGCCTAGTTTACCAGAAGACGGGCTAGATGCCTGCCCCACAAAAGATAAAATTGGCATCGAGATTAAGCATTTATCTTTCTGTTATCCCGGTAGCAATAAAAGCACGATCGCAAATATCGACTTAACCATTAATCCGGGTGAAATGCTAGTGCTTGTTGGTGAAAATGGCGCGGGTAAAACCACCCTTGGCAAACTGCTCGGCAGACTGTACGATCCGACAAGCGGTACGATCGACTGGAACGGCAAAGATTTGCGATCGTACTCTCTAGCATACGTGCGATCGCGCATCGCCGTCGTCATGCAAGATTACGCCCGTTTCCCCTCGACAGTCCGCGAAAACGTCGGTTTCGGCGACTTGCTTTCACTGTCAGATGACACCGCAATTAATGAAGCTATTTCCGAAGCAGGAATTAGCGCCAAAGTAAATAGTCTTTCCGCAGGTTTAGAGACTCCGTTGGGGAAACAATTAGAAGACGGCATAGACTTATCGGGGGGACAGTGGCAAAGAATTGCGATCGCCCGCGCCTTAATGCGGCTTTCTACAGCCGAAGTGCTCATTTTTGACGAACCAACCGCCGCCCTCGACCCCAAGACAGAACACGAAATTTACAGCATCTTCCGCCAAATAGCCGCCGGGAAAACAACCATAGTCATCAGTCACAGATTGGGATTAGCAAAAATTGCCGATCGCATCGCCGTCATGGAAAACGGTAAAATAGCAGAAATAGGAACTCACGACGAATTGATAGCATCAAACGGAATTTACTGCTCAATGTTCACCCGTCAAGCTAGCAGCTATATTTAGAATTAAACAAACAGTCCGCCAGGGGTTTTAACCCCTGTCTCATAGCAAAAGTCGGTTGAAACCGACTGAGGAGATATTGCAATGCTTGTTCAAAAATGTGTCTTTCAGTCCTCTTTGAGAGGACTTTTGCTATGAGACGGGGGTTTTCAACCCCCGGCGGACTTGTGGGTTAGCGTGGGGAATTAAGCGCGGGTGATTGCGATCGATTATCGCGGATTTGCGCTCTAATTTCTCTCGTTAGGTGGCGAGAAACCGAGTTTCTGCGACAAGTTTCAGTTGAGTACGAGAAATATCGGAAGAAACCCGGTTCCTGGGATTAGCTGCGTGGCGAGAAACCGGGTTTCTGCGACAATTTTCCGCCTCGCACGAGAAATATCGAAAGAAACCCGGTTTCTGAGCGTGCGATCTTTTTGAGAAAATTGTCAGAAAGTGCGAGTTATAATAAAACCAAGCTAGTTGGCGATAATATCAACGATGGAAACTATAACTCTCAACCTACCTGCATCCGTCGCTTTAACCGACGAACAATTTTATCAATTGTCCATCGCTAATGAAGAGTGGCGATTAGAACAAACCCCCGAAGGAGAACTAATTATTATGCCTCCAACAGGCGGCGAAAGCGGCATCAGAAATTCGGATCTCAACCTGGGACTCGGTTTGTGGAATCGTCAGACTCGATTGGGAAAAGTCTTTGACTCTTCCACTATCTTTCAATTACCCAACGGTGCGAAGCGTTCCCCTGATGCTGCTTGGGTACTCCTAGAACGTTGGGAAGCATTATCCGCAGAAGATAAGCGCAAATTTCCTCCCCTGTGCCCGGACTTTGTAATAGAATTGCGTTCGCAAAGTGATTCCCTAGAAACATTGCGGGCTAAAATGCGGTATTATCGAACTAACGGCTGTCGCTTAGGTTGGCTAATTGACCCCCAAACGCCTTTAGTAGAAATCTATCGCTTGTCTGAAGATGTAGCAGAAGTGATTAATTTCTCTTTTGACCAACCGCCTACACTTTCGGGTGAAGATGTACTTCCCGGATTTCTTCTAGATATTACACCTATTCTCAATCCTTGAATCTAGATCGAGAACTGTCGCCCAAGTTGCGAAAAACCGGGTTTCTGCGACAATTTTTGGTTGAGTACGAGAGATATAGGAAGAAACCCGGTTTTTGGGATTAACTGCGTGGCGAGAAACCGGGTTTCTGCGACAATTTTTGGTTGAGTACGAGAGATATAGGAAGAAACCCGGTTTCTGAGATTCTTGTGCCTCCAAAAAGTCGATCGCAAATTATCTCCCCGTCAACGTATCCGCATAAGGATCGGGCAAAGCTTGCTGCACCTCCAAAAGCGGCAAAGGATCTCCAGTCAACGGTTGGCTAATCAAATTTTTTTTTACCCCATCCCCCTTGCGATCGCGCTCTTGCAAATGCGATAATTCCTCTTGATAAACCGCAAGAATTCGCGCCAAACTCGCCGCCAAATCATCCCAATTCTCATCTCCTCCCAACTTCTCAGAAATTCCCTCAAATAACTCTCCCGCTTGCCTTTTTTGAACATAAGCTTTCAAAAGCTTTCCCGACTTTTGCAAAACGGCCTGATAAATATCCCCATCAGACCACCACAGCCCCTGTTGACTCAGCAGCCAAGTCAAAATATACTCGCGAGCGTGTTGCTCCTTCACCCAGGCCGCGAGATACTGCAAATCTTCCATAGTTACAACAGTCTCCTCAATTTTCCTCAAAATGTCCGCTTGTTTGTATCTACCGTTACCGCGATCGACATAATACCTGCCTTATCATCACCTGTCGGCGTCATTAATATCCCTTAAATCTTAAAAAAACCCTACTGATTTACCAAACAGCAATTCTGAGAATATAAAAATAAACCTAAACCTCCTAGGTCTATTGTCCAATACTTTTAGTCCACCGGAAAGCGCTACACCCCGCCTCGCTTTCCTCTCTCGCAAACCTATCATCAAGCGGGAACAACCAGCGGGTTATTAGCATGACAAAGCAAAATTTTGGTTTAATCGGTCTAGCAGTGATGGGCGAAAACCTAGCGCTCAACGTCGAAAGCAGAGGCTTCTCCGTGGCTGTATACAACCGCACCGCAGCCAAAACCGACGACTTCATGGCCAAGCGCGCCCCCGGCAAGAACATTGTAGCCGCCAAGACTCTGACAGAATTCGTCGATATCCTAGAAACCCCGCGCAGAATCTTAGTCATGGTGCAAGCTGGGAAACCCGTAGATGCAGTCATCGACCAGCTCAAACCCATGCTGTCACCGGGCGACATGATTATTGACGGCGGCAACTCGCTCTACGACGACACCGAACGCCGCACCAAAGATTTAGAATCGATCGGACTGGGATTTGTCGGCATGGGAATCAGCGGCGGCGAAGAAGGCGCGCTGAATGGTGCTAGTTTGATGCCCGGTGGCACCCGCACTGCTTACGGCCTACTAGAGCCAATTCTCACCAAAATTGCCGCTCAAGTAGATGACGGCCCCTGCGTCACATTCATCGGCCCTGGTGGCGCTGGCCACTACGTGAAGATGGTTCACAACGGCATTGAGTACGGTGATATGCAGCTCATTGCTGAAGCCTACGATTTGCTCAAAAACGTTGGTGGATTGAACGGCCAGCAGTTGCAGGAAGTTTTTGCCGAATGGAATACCACAGACGAGCTCAACTCGTTTTTGATTGAAATTACGGCTAATATTTTCAAGTACATTGACCCGGAAACTAAGCAACCCTTAGTTGAGGTAATTATGGACGCAGCCGGTCAGAAAGGTACGGGCCGCTGGACTGTAATGAGTGCTTTGGAATTGGGCGTGAGCATTCCCACAATTATCGCTGCTGTGAATGCCAGAATCATGTCTTCTTACAAAGACGAGCGCATCAAAGCTTCCCAAGAACTAACCGGGCCTAGCGGCAAGTACGAAGGCGATACTAAAGAGTTTGTGAATAAAGTCCGGGATGCGCTTTACTGCTCGAAGATTTGCTCCTACGCTCAAGGCATGGCGCTGTTGAGCGCGGCATCGAAGTCCTACAATTACGACTTGAGTTTGAGCGAAATTTCCCGAATTTGGAAGGGTGGCTGTATCATTCGGGCTGGCTTTTTGGACAAGATTAAAACAGCTTTCAAGGACGATCCTACGTTGCCGAATTTGCTGTTAGCGCCGGAGTTCAAACAGAGCATTCTCGATCGCCAATCGGCTTGGCGAGACGTGTTAGCTACTGCTTGCCAACTGGGGATTGCAGTGCCAGCATTTAGCGCCTCGCTGGACTATTTTGATAGCTACCGACGCGAAAGATTGCCACAAAACCTCACGCAAGCTCAGCGTGATTATTTTGGGGCTCACACCTACGAACGCACCGACAAACCGCGCGGTGAATTCTTCCACTCTGAGTGGACGCAGACTGCTAAAGAGTCGCTGCAAACCGGTACTACGGACTAATTAATTTTTGTAGGGTGCGTTTCGGCGCACCTTACTAATTTCGGATTTTGAACCGCTTCATCCGTGGGCTCGCCTCTCAAATCTAAAATCTAAAATCTAAAATTCATTGACGTTTGTTTTTGAGATAGGTTTTAATATATTCGTCGTTAAAGAGCGATCGGGCGATCGTCAGTGCTTCTTGTCTTTCTGCGTCTGTCATGTAATCATCGCCTTTTATACCTGATGGCGGGTGTCGAGGATCGCCGCCTGCATCGAGGAATCGCTGACGTGCGATCGCCATTAATTCTCCCAATCTGCGGTCTTGTTCTCTTCTAATATCATGCGGTTTCGTCATAGTCTTCCAGCTCGTCTATACGAATAATCTCGCCACTTTGTAGTATAGCAGCCCTTGGTAAAACTCGACTAGGGGTTTCGATGTACCAAAAGCCCTTTTCTTCATCATATATTCTCCAGATGAGCAAGTCGAGAGTTTCCAGGGCATTGATAATTAAGTATTGAACTCCTGATGATGGCATAGGTTGATGTGTAGTTGAGCCTGTACTGAGCAAATCTGGTACAATTATAACTACTCCTTTAAAATAAATGTAATTTTATGAAACCTTTTATAGTGAGAGCAGCAGCCGTTTTCAGTGATATTGCAGCATTGGTATTTGATAAATTAACAGAAGAAGATCAAAGAAAACGTTTATTAGATAGTGGTATTCTGGAAGTGGATGAAATGACTGGTAAAGAGTTTGAAATATTTCTCAATATCCATTTTAGGAACTTGGGTTATAGTGTTACTTTAACTCAAGATAGTCAAGATTATGGGGCTGATTTAATTTTATACAAAAATGGCTCAAAAACCGTGGTTCAAGCCAAAAGAAGCAAAAATCCAGTTGGGATTAAAGCAGTTCAAGAAGTAGCAGGAGCCGTCAGACATTACAAAGGAAATAAAGGTAGAGTAATCACTAACAACAGATTTACAGAAAACGCTTGCAAACTTGCTCAATCTAACGATGTAGAGTTATGGGATCGAAAAAAACTAATTGAGTTTATACTCACAGCTAAGAATTATCAATAAATCATGTTACAAATTTCTAATACTGTGTTCATTCCTGATGGCGAAATCGAGATTAGTGCGATTCGCTCTCAAGGCGCGGGGGGGCAAAATGTCAATAAGGTGGCGAGTGCGATTCACTTGCGCTTTGATATCCCAGCTTCCTCATTGCCCGATCGCTACAAGCAGCGTTTGTTGCAAATCAACGACCAGCGCATCACCTCCGAAGGTGTGATTGTCATCAAAGCTCAGGAACACCGCAGCCAGGAACAAAACCGGGAAGAGGCTTTGAGACGGCTGCAAGAACTGATTAAAAGTGCGATCGTCATACCGAAAAGGCGCAAACCCAGCAAAGCGACTCGTAGTTCCCAGCGCAAGCGTCTCGACAGCAAAACCAAGCGAGGGCAGATTAAAGCTATGAGAGGGAAAGTCACGGAGTGATTGATAATCTCAATTCCTATTAAAATTAGGATATAATTGTAGGTGATGATGGTTAGTTTTAGGAAACGGCAATGACAACTACTGCAAGTAACGAGCCGACGCTAGCCGATGTTATTGAAAAGCTAGACAAGCTATCGGCTGAAGTTGAGAAATTATCAACTGATGTTGAGAAAACTAATGACAAAACCGACAGATTCAATGACAAATTCGATAACTACCAGAAAGCTACCCAATGGGTTGTGCAACTTGCTTTCACTTTGATTGCAAGCGCCACTATCACGGTGATTATCACTTCTGTTTTTCGTAAGTAATACCAAATCCTACTTTAATATCCTCTTTATAACTTGCTTGTTAGATGCCCGACTTCTTGAAGAAGTCGGGCATCTAATCTGCTTTTTTAGGTTGGTCTAATTAGAACCAAGCAACAAATGTTGTCAGTCGGGATTTGGTGGGCCTAAGTCGTTAGGTAAATCGTTAAGCGTTTTTCCCAAAGCTTTGCAAAGAGCTTTCATTTGAGCAATGGTCAGTTCGGGTTCGTCTAGTCCTCGTTCCCATTTGCTAATGGCTTGCTGAGTTAAGGTTTTTGTGCGAGTCTTGTCGGGAATTTGTTTTGCTAACGCGGATTGTGATAAACCAACAGCCTCCCGCAAGATTTGCAGTGCTGGTATATCTTTCGACTCTTGAGTTTGTTTCTTTCGGGGCATATCATAGAAAATTCACAACCAAAGTTGTTGACAAATTGCTAAAATACAACTAAGGTTGTTTAAGATAGAGACAACAGAAAGGCGGCTCCTTTAGCCGGACGGTGGAAACGCTTTGGTTTAGCGAGCTGCCTTATTTGTAGTTTCTACCCATTATGCCTGCATACCCTTAGTATTTTCCGGGCTTGGGTGCATGACTCAAGCCCCTTTCCCTAGACATGGACAAACCCCTGCGGGTTAGTTATCGTTCGGTGAGGACTCACGACTTGGTAAGTCATCGGGAATTTTGGTTACGTCTAATCCTAAAACCTCAAACATAGTTTTTAGAGAAACCTGGTACAGGTTAGCCATAGCAAGTATGTTTTCAGCATTAGGTAGGGCCTTGCCTAATTCCCAGTCAGCTTGTCTTCGCTCGGAAATTCCGATTTTTTCTTTGACTTGAGGGCGTGTTAGTCCAGCTTGTTCTCTGAGTAGTCTCAATGGAGACTTCTCCTTTTCTTGTAAATCTTCTTCTATCATGGGACGAAATATTCATGAAGTTTACGTTTTAACAAAGGCTTGAATAAGACGTAAACTTCATGTTAGTAGGCAAAACAAAGGCCGCTCAACGAGCCTCCAAGGTCAAAATGCAGGTGTCAACTACCCAGCATCAAGCGGAGTACCGCCGGAGATGTGGGCTTGTATCTGAGCTCCACCGCAATTCCGAGAATCTTTGCAGAATCTCAGCTTTAGTTTCACGGCCCGACACATTAGGGGATGCTGACAAGCTCCCCGTACTCGTCCAGTCCTGCCGGACAAGCAACGTTCTCATGGCAATATTTCGCGCACCCACCAAATCAGCATGAAGCTCGTGTCCGCAACATTCACAGCGAAACAATAGCCCTTTTTTTGGTCTATTGCCTGCTGATGTGTGTCCGCACTTTGGACAGCTTTGCGAAGTATAATGAGCTGGGACTTTAGTAGCTAAAGAGCCGTTCAAATTAGCTTTGTAGTCAATATAGCCGTGCAATTCGGCAAACGACCATTTAACTTTATTTCGATTAGCTCTTCGCTGTTTCTTGCTAGCCTTTTTACCAGACTTGGACTTAATTCTCTCCCGAACTCCGGTTAGGTTTTCCAGTCCAATCAAAGTATTAGGTTTTGCAATATCCTTGCTAATTTGGTGGTTCACGTCAGCGATAAACCGTCTTTCTCTTCCCGACAAAGCAATTAGTCTGCGCTTTGCCGAACGAGTGTCTTTACGCTGAAGAGTTTGTCTAGCTTTATGATAGCGGTTGGCTTTATGTCTAGCGTCGGAACCTGAGTAGAAATTCGACTTGTTTTGTAAGTCTGTTTCTACGGCTAAGTAGCGCATCCCCACGTCAACGCCAGAAACTCTAGTTATTTTCAGTGGGTCGAGTTCAGGGGTTTCTACCTCAATACTTACCATCAAATAGTAAACCTTAGAGGAACGCTGATAGACAATTTTAGCTGCTCCAAACTTGGAACCCTTGGCAATCAAATCCAGATGCTTGTTGTAGCCATCATACGAAACTACTATTCTACCAGCTAGGGTAATAATACTCACCCTCTGCTCGGATTTGAACGAGTAGTCGCGCTGATAATTCAAGGTACAGGTTCGAGAAATATACTTAGGGGGCTGGTCTAGTCCTTTGTACCTTTTCTTGGTGTATCCTTTGGCAATAGCATCGTTAGATTGTTTTACCTTAGTCCAGAGTGTTTTGTAGGTTGCCGACACTTGTCTGGGTACATTGCAAGCCATCTGAGCGCCCAGCCCAAATCGAACACGCAATTCGTTGTAAACAGCCTTTTGCAACTTAGCGCCATTGCTGGTTTTGTTCGCATCAAAAGCAACTCGCGAAGTATGATTCAAGGCATCGCGATAAGCCAAGGTAGTCTGAGACACCAAACCTTTGTGCTCGGCATTCAGGTTGAGTTTTAGCTTGGCGGTGATTATTTGAGGCATTACTTTCACGAAGTCTGAGAAAATTCTATCTCGTGAACATGGAAAAAGCAAGTGGTGTAGCAAAAATTATTTGTTCGCTCATCGACCGCCCCGAACTTTCCGACACATAAAGTCATCGGTTTGGTTCGGGACGGCTCTCCTGGCTCACGCAAATTCCTCCCGACGCTCACCTAGGTACAGGTAGAGCGCGGGACTCCTTTTGGTTTAGTTGAAGAACCGCCTTATTTTTCGTGTCTATCAATTATGCCTGCATAGCCAAGCGTATTTTCGGGGGTTGGGCGCATACCTCAAGCCCCTTTTTTCTCAACGCCGAGGAGGTGATGCCATGTAAAAGGTCGATCGACCTCACAGGAGTGCCCAACTCAAAATTGTATCAGCAGTAATAATTTTTTAACTGTTGGTTTAATTTAATTGCTAATTCGGCCCAAAGCTCTCTGGAAGTTCATCGATTTTTTCTATTTTTAGTTCTCGGCAAATAGCTTTCAACTGAAAGAGAGAAAATTTTGGTTCTGTGGCTCCAGATATCCATCTATGATACGTGGCCCGGGGAATCCCGCATCTAAAAGCAAACTCATCTTGTGATAAGTCTGTTTTGTTGATTCTTAGGGCTTCCAATGGTGAATTGCCCTCCTGTCTTCGTTCTTTTCTTGATGACATTGTAACATAAATCTCAAATTGAGATGTCATACTTGACAAATTTAAATCGACATCTCATAATGAGATACAAGTGACAGAACAAAAGCTGGCCGGTCAGGGCGAACAGCCAAAACCTACAGTTTTGAATAACCGCCTTGAGGTGATGCCATGTAAAAGGTCGATCGACCTCACAAGACAGCCCAACTCAAAATTGTATCAAAGATCCAGACCAAAACTTCAACTTTGCGATCGCACAACTTCCGTGCTATCGTGCCCTTTCTCGAACCATTCCAGATCATGTCCACATCAATTGACAACTTCTACCTAGGCGATGTCGCCTCCAACTTTCACTTTGCAGGCCCGCTGCTAGACTTTGAAGAAGAAATCCAGAATCAATCTCCCTTTCACGATTTAGATTACCTCACAGGCGAAATTAAAAGGGGATTCCTAGACTACGTGCGTCAAGGAATCATGCTGGACGCCATCCGAAAGCTGCGATTGTACAAAGACAAATTCAAAACTTTTAAAAGTTACTGCGAACAAGCATTAGGCAGGCAGTATTTTTACTGCACGCAAATTATCAAAGCTGCGAGCATTTGCCTGCGCTTAATTAAAGCCGGATTTGAGATTTTGCCTAGCTGCGTTGCTCAAGTTGTCCCTTTGTTCAAACACGCAATTACCGACCAATACGGCGACTGTCGTTTACAGGAAAAGTGGCAAGAAGTTGTCGATGTCATACCCAAAGAAAGGATTACGGCAGTAACTATTGCTGAAACCGTTGACAACAATCCCAACCTCCGGCTCAAACAAATTCGGATTAAAACCGACACCTACGCCATTTTAACGAAAAAAGCAGCCGCAGCCGGACTGTCAATTTCGGAATTTTTGGCCAGGTTGGTTGGCGAATACAATCCCAGCAATTTAGAGCAGCCAGCGGAACATACTCCCGAACAAGAGGAGATTTTAGACCAATTAGACGCGGAGTTTAAGAAGCCGACCACGGAAACGACTTCAACTTCTGCCCCAGGAAAAGTTAAGTCTAAAGGTTTTGGAGTCAAAGTTGAGCCAAAAGGTGGTAAAAGGGAAGTGAAGGCGAAAACTTCGGAAAGGGAAGTTAAGGCGAAAACTTCGGAAGGTGAAGTTAAGTTAAAAAATCGGCAAACTGAAATCAAAGCCGAGAAACAGTCGAATTCATTTAATGAGAAAAATCATGAAGTCATCTGCCCAAAATCCTATCATGCGTCAACTGAAATTAATGGAGGCTCAACTGAACGAAATTCAGTGCCACCTTATTAAAGCCAGTGTGTTGAATTGGTGGCAAATAGTTTTGCCTGACGGTCAGAAAATTGCGATCGAGCACGCGGGCGGCGGACACTGGATTTTTCGGGCTAACGGGCTTGAGAAATTTCATCCAGAAGTGCGGCTAGCGGTGTTAAGGGCGATCGCCGAAGGCTGTCGCCGATAAGTTACGGGTAAGGACACGGCATCACAGCCGTGTCCCGGAAGGGGCTGGTAGGCGATCGATCTGATTTCATATCATTTGGGGATGCAGGGGGGCGATCGTTTATACTGGTTGAAAGTCGGATTGTCGATCGGCTTGTAGGGCGCTTTGGGCACGGCCAAAAAGCCTTGGACGTAGAGCGCCCCCTCAATAGCTAAGGCTGCCTTACAAGCGTTGTCAAAGCAAGTTTTAGCTTTGCTTTTGATCGGGGTCGCGATTTCTATCTATCGCACCTCATCTAACAGTTCGGTCATGACGTTTTCTCTCGATATCACTCAGTATTAGTTTAATATCATATGCCCAACTCATGTTTGAGAGTTTTTACTGCATCAATTGCTTCTTGAATTTCGCGACCGTAAGTTTGGCTAATTTGTGCATGATTTAGGGGATTCATAATTAATGTACGATATAATTCAATATTTTGTTTACAGGTTGCACTTAGAAACAGAGTTCCATCCTTTTTGTAGGCGATAAGTGGTTGCCAAAAGTCATCGGTTGTTAATTTTTTAGACTCTTCTTGATATTTTACCTTTAAGTAATGCTTATCACAGAATTTTTTGAGGATGACTTCAAAGGCGGTACGCAAATATACAGCGGATGCTTTGAGATCGGGAGCTTGAGGGGGAGCCGGGGTAAGATATTGTTGTGCTTTGTCTAAATAATCAGTGTCTTGCTTCCAGACAGGAATTTCTAAATCCTCTGTAATTTTTCCGCAATAAAGTTCCTGAAAAACCCATTTGTTACCATCAAATCTCTGTTTAAGAATTTCATACCACTCCCGATCGTAGGTCATCAAAAATATTTGGTACTCGCTGAATTGATCTTTGATAATATCAATTAAGGGGAGGCGATTAGACATATCTAAGCCAATAAAAATATCATCTAAGGCGAGTAGTTTGAGTTGGGGTTTCGGTGCTACGAGGAGAGAGCTAAAATAAAGCGCGATCGCAATAGCAGAGAGTTTTGCTTCATTCAGGAAGTGATGTGGACTAGATATTTCTCGTTCTAGGAACTTAATATTTAATAAAATCTTCCGATTGTCAATACAATTTTCTTTTTGGTCGTCTCTATATTTGGCTGTGTTATCAAAAGTAATGCCTTGAAAATGTAAAGAAATGACAATTTTATAGCCAAAATATTCCATCAGTTGTGTAGCTTTTTGCTCTAACTCGTTGAGCTTGGCGCGTAGTCCTTGATTAAAGATTTGGCTTTCGGCTTCAAAAATAGCAATTTTGCGCTTGTGATTTTTTTGTTTTGGAACAATTGCTAGTAAGTCATTCCAGTTATCAGGAAAGGTTCTTTGCAGGGGATGAAGGTCATTAATACACTGTCCTAACAGGCTATGAACTAATAGCTCAAAAATATTGACTTCGGGCTCTTTGTGATGGATAAAATGAACTTCAAGTAAACGTTTATAGTCTAGGATACCTTTAGCTTGAGATGCGGCAATTATGTCTGGATCGTTGGTAGTGCGGGTGGTAGATGACCACTCGTGAACAATTTGGGGTGTATTCAGGTTTTGTCGCAAAAAGAATTTGATATAGCCTTCCTCATTTTCCGGTGCAAAGATATTTTTATATTGCTCAAAGTCTAGATTATTAATTCCAGATTCAAGCAGATACTGAAGTGCTAATAAAAGGGAGGATTTACCGCTACCATTTTCACCATAAATCAGTAAGTTTGGTTTCCCACGTTCTCCAACTTTTGCTAATTCGACAATATGATGATTGTAGAAAGCACGAAAATTTTTAATCTCAACTTTAATAATTCTCATCCTAAACCTCTAATAATCCGCACGACTTCTAAACTATTCAAAAAATAAATATTAACCCGAATCGGATGCTCAGAGTCAAATATTCGTTTAAAGATTTGTCTCAGCGCTGGCATTTTATCACCTTTGATGGTATCGAAAGCGGGAAGATTTTCCGATAACACATGACTCATGAAGTATTTGTCATTGCTGTGCAATTCTTCCGGTAAATATAACTCCATCACCAGCGCATCAACAACTTGCTCAAAATAACTCAGCATCAGTTTGTCTTCTGCTGTTTCTACCATCTTTTCGCCATGACTAGGAATGTCTTTGAGTTCGGCGGTGAGGTAGATTATGTAATTAACTAGGGTTTCAATAACATTGCGCTGTGGTTCAGTGGTCGTAGGGATAGGAATTTGAGAGACATAGATAGATTTGAAACGCTTAAAGTCACCACGCACAGCAGGACAAATTTGATTGATAAAAAATTGTATCATTCCAGAGTTAAGAAAGCCTAGTAAATATTTTGACTCTGCTGGAATCAAAAACAAGGTACAGTCAGGGTAAAAACTATTAGTATCAAAAGCAAATTCACAACGAATAGCAATATCTGGGTAAACAATCTTAGGCTGCTCAAACTCTTGCCAATAAGCGACGTTATCCTGAATTTCGTACCATTTATAAGTACCGACTTTTCTACCTGTACCTGGTGTGAGCTTTTCTTGGTACTGGCTTAGGTAATTTTCAATTGCTGGATACTTCTTGATATCAATTCCTCGTCTTGTAAAAATCAACCATAAGTTTTGATATTCAACACTCCATCTTTTAACATCCCTTCCGCGCAAAAAAGGTTTGAGAACTTCCGCCGATGATGGATGTTCAGCAATTAGCCTATCTCGCGTTTCTCTATCCACCACAAATGCTTCGTTAAAGCCTGTTTTAATACCGTAATAAAATCTGCCATTCACATATTCCCCTAGCGGTGTACCAGTTGTTCGCAGTTTTTCCAACAAATTGAGAACTGTTGACGACTCTAGCCGCCAACCATCAGCAGTCAACTCCTTTTGTGCCATCAAAAAGCTCTGATTTTCAAACACTGAAGCAAACTGATCGACAGCTTGCCCTAATTCCCAATTTAAAACGCGAGTTTGATGATTTTTAGGCTGTTCTTTACTAGCAATAATGATGCTAGGGTAAGCAATAGCCGTAAAAATCGGTGCATCACCAAAATCAATTAATTGCTGAATAGTCGATTCATTAGCTAAAAACTTACGCAGCTTTTCCCCGTAACCAGAGCGAAAATATTTATTTGATGAGATGTAGCAGAGAATACCTTGATTTTTCAGGAGCTTTAACCCTTGCTCATAAAAATAAACATACAAATCAGCTACACCTGTATAACAATCATACTGACTTTTAAAGATGGGTTTAAACTCTTTAATTTGTTCTTGGCGCACATAGGGCGGATTGCCAATACAAACATCAAAACCCTCACCTAGCCCAAACATCCATTCTGAATCAAAGAAATCAGCCACAGCATTTTGCTCGTAAGGCTTCCAATTAGCCAACTTTTCCGCACTTTCACTCGGAAAGCCACCACTTTTAAGAATCTCACTAATCTGATGACGAACTTGATCATCCAATTCTCGATACTTAGCCTTAGTTTTAGGAGTACGAGCCATAAAATAACTTCTGCGAACCTCTGCTAATTCCTTTTCCTTTTGTTCAATGCGAGGATCACGTAAAGTAAAATCAGCAGCCCCTTTAATTCCAATCAAAGCATTAGCCGCCACAAACTTAGTTTCCAAATTCGGTAAAGGACGTACACCCCGATTTTCCTGAGAATCATGAATATTTTGGTGAACAATCAGCGAAATGAAAAACCTTAACTTAGAAATCTGGATAGCCACCGGCTGAATATCTACCCCATAAATGCAGTTTTCAATTAAATATAACTTCCGTCCATAATCCAACTCATTATGCTCAAAAGCTTGCTCAATATCCTCAATTACCTTTTCTCGAATCGTGCCATCAGGAATCTCACTAGCCTTAGATATTTGCTTTTCCTTCCATCTGCCATTTTGCGGGTCAAGCTTACTCAAAATATACACCAACTTATGCAAAATACCCATCGGAAAAGCACCCGAACCGCAAGCCGGGTCGAGAATTTTCAAATTATCAATCGCCTCAATCAATCCTGATACTTCTGTATCTGTAAACTGATGCTGCTGATTATTATAAGCAAACAGATGGCGCAACCTTTGATTCACTTCTTTTTCTCCACTGAGTGAAGTCAATTTACCTTCCAAACAAGCAATTAATGCCTCATCTACCATGTAATCAACAATTTCACGCGGCGTATAAAAAGATCCGGTTTGCTTCCTAGCAGTTGTATTCGTTTCCGGGTTATAAGCAGCGAGTAAATTTTCAAACACCTTCCCTAACAACTCAGGATCAAGGGCAATTTCTTCCTCAATCGGGGTATTTTCAGTAACAGTAAACTTATAACTATGAAAAATATTAATTAAACCTCGCACCGTATAACGCTTGTTTTTTGTCCCGTAAACATCATTCAGATCAATTTGTTGATCAGATTCACTAAAAAATAGACAATTAGGAATATTTAGCCGATTATCCTGACGTTCCGAAAAACCATCAATGCGGACAATTTGTTTAGGCTGATATTGATCGGGTTTATCCAAACATTCAAATAAACCACCATTCAGAAATGGAATATTATCAAACAATCTGAGTATGGCTGGGGAATCGTGAAAATAATCCTCATAGCGATAGACATTATGCACCATGTAATTTTGGTCACGTCCCCCTGCTTGCTTCGCCTTATTTCTAAACTTACGATTATCAGGTTTACTAGGAGTATTCATCTCCTGATTCAGGGTTGCAAAGAATAAATTTTGCAGAATCGCTTTATAATAAGTGCTTTCTGTCGGTTCATAGGACTTGATTAATTGCTGTACCCTTTGATAGTTAAACAAATCATCTGGTACCAACCCTTTTTCCTTGAGAAACCAAACAAAAATTAATCTCGTAATTAAACGAATAACGCTAGTAGCATTACGAATCTCGACATTTCCCCCCGCACCTTCGGGAAAAGTAACATTTTGTACCGCCCAAAAATACCAGTTAGCTACTTCTTTAAAAAACCGTTTATTTAGTTCAGAAGTATCAAGAGTTTTCTGCCAAGCATCATGCAATTGGTCAAAGTTAGTAAATTGATACTGTTTAAACAACTGAGGTAATGAAAGGTCAAAAAGTATTTCAATATGAGCGCGATGGGGCTGAAAAATATTAATATCTTTAATTAAAGTGATTTTTTCTAAAACATCCTTAGAAGTTGCTCGTTTATTAGGACGGCGGTTAATTATCGACAAAGTAAAACACTCACCATGTCGGAATAAAACCATAATCGGAATATCAGATTGACGGTTAACTTCGCGAGTAATGTCCGATAGCTGACTGCGTGTGTAATCATTCTCCCGCAACTCAACCGCCAAGAAAATATAAGATTGCAGATAATTTTGATCTATGTTACTAGAAAATCCTAATTTACGATTGGATTTAATCTCATCTTCAGTCAGTTGAAACAAAAAATCAACCGACTTCCATTGAGATAAACTCGCCCGTTGCTGGTTGATTTCCCCAAATCCAAAAGTATCGATAAAATCTTCAGGGGAATTGCTATCTAACTCAAATTTTCTTTGCGTCGTATATCCTAGGGTTTGGAATAATAGCTCTAGCTTCTCGGCTGCATTACCCGCAGCTAAACTTTGGATAGATTTCGCAATTTTATCTTTCATCTCTCGTTCATTCATCTTTAATCACCAACCATGTAATTAAATCGA
This sequence comes from Microcoleus sp. Z1_B2, assembly GCF_036700325.1. Taxonomy (NCBI): domain Bacteria; kingdom Bacillati; phylum Cyanobacteriota; class Cyanophyceae; order Oscillatoriales; family Microcoleaceae; genus Microcoleus; species Microcoleus sp. Z1_B2. The sequence continues at coordinate 12,700 of NZ_JAUBOQ010000045.1, read as the reverse complement.
AATCAGTTTTGCTTGTCACCTGTTTTTTGTGTTCTGGCATTACCGCACCTTTACCAGACTTAAACAAATTACTACCTAACCGCTTCTTAAAAGTCCGAGTAATCGAATCAACCGCCCTCTCAAGCAAATCGTTATAAACACTCATATCTTCCCCGTTATTCGTCTGGTTGTCAAACAAATTACACAACGAGTCATAAGCTTGCGCCTGATTCGCACATAACAACCGAAACATCTCTAAAATCTGCTTAGGTTGAGCAAAACTGAAACGTACTACCTGATCCTCTCTAATATACACCAGAAAGTACGGTTGCAGAGGATTAACCTGCTCATTTCCCGAAGTATCACCTTTCTGTTTTAAACAAAAAATTACTCCTGGTGCAATTATCGGATTTTCCGACGCTGGTGGAACGACTGCATAAATACCCAAAGGTGCATCTTCTAGCTGTTTCTGGTTCGTTTGCAAGTAATTACTTAGTTCAATGCGAAAGTCATCTAAGGTAAACTCATTGAGGGCAACGCTTTCGTTGAAATCCTCTAAATCTAATACCTCATTCTGCAATCGTAATAACTGTTTATCTCTATATTTTAAATCCGTTTGAATTAACTCTTCAATTTCATCCGGTTCCAGCAAGTTGTCTTCAAAGGTAGCGGCAATATCTACCAACGCCATCCTTGCTTCTACTCGATTTTTGAGATTGATGTATTTATTTAAGTCATCAGTAGGCCAGAAATTCACTAACTGTACTGTATGGTTAACACTACCGATACGGTCAATCCGTCCAAAACGCTGAATGATTCTGACTGGATTCCAATGAATATCGTAATTAACTAGATAATCGCAATCCTGTAAATTTTGCCCTTCAGAAATACAATCTGTCGCAATCAATAAATCAATCTCTCCATCTTGGGGCATAGATGGCATCTTGTCGCGCTTTTTGGAAATGGGAGAGAAATTAGTCAGAATTTGATTGAACTCATTCTTGCCAAATGTAGTTTTATTTCGGCCAGTTCCCCCAACTACTAAAGCTATGTTAATATTGAGCTTAGAAGTTGCGCTCCATTCGTGCAAAGCCTGATAAAGATACTCTGCTGTATCGGCAAAAGCAGTAAATACCAAAACTTTACGGTTAGGTTGATTTTGTTTATTAATTGTTGGCTGTTTTACTTTGTTTTGAATCAATTTTTTCAATTCGGCTAACTTGGCATCCCGCGTTTCATCAACCTGCAAAGCGGAATTATAAAGAATCTTGAGTTGTTGCTTATCCTCTGCTAAATCTTTTAACCATTCATCAGTATCAAGATGTGCCATCTTAAAAGTAAACCTGGAACCAACCTCGATAGCTGCTTGTAGTTCTTCATCATCAATATCTTCAAGATTTAACTGATTAAACTCAATATTCTGGTTTTGATCTCGAAACTGCTTAAAGGTTTTAATTCGTTCCTGTAAATCTGCAATTTTAGCGATAGTCCTTGCCATCGTAATTGCAAAGGATGTCACCGAACTTTCCAGCCGTTTAAGAAAGTTAACTTTCATCATCCCGATGAGAAAATATTCGCGTACACTCTGCTTAAATCTTTGTCCTGATTTATGTTCGTATTCTTCTCTGTACTGCGGCAAAACATATTTAGAAGGGTTAAATAATGACAATTTATAATTAGAAATTTCATCATTGAGTTTGTCGTAGGACATAAACTTACCTTTCAAATCAATTGTTGGAAAGATAGACAAGGGTTTTATCCTAATTGGGAAGCCGCCTAATTGCTCTACAACATCTTTATAATATTTTTGAATATGTTTGCGAGAACGAGCTATGGTTAATTCGTCAAGCAGTTTAAAAAACCCAGAATCAAGGGAATTTAAGAGTTCGCTAGTTATGCGACTACTCTTTTTTGACCAAGTGGTAAAAGCTCGTTGAGCGCTAGCTAGAGTATCTTTCAGGCTAACTACACCAATTGCTGCTTGAAAAGCATCATCCTTGCCTTCAGTGATAAATTCAAGCTGATGTCTTAAATCAGTCAGGTTATTATTAACAGGAGTAGCAGAGAGTAATAGAACCTTGGTTTTAATGCCCGCTTTAATAATGTCATCCATCAGTCGCTCATAACGACTTTTACGAATTATATTCCCATCTTCATCTCGCTTACCCTTAGTGTTGTTGCGGAAATTATGGGATTCATCAATTACTACTAGGTCATAATTTCCCCAGTTAAGAGTCCCTAAATCGGTATCACCGGATTTGCCAGACTCACGACTTAAATCTGTGTGAGATAAGACTGTATAATTAAAGCGATCGCTAACAAATGGATTTACTTCACTATTATTCTGTGCGTGATAGATTGTCCAGTTTTCGCGTAATTTTTTTGGACATAACACTAAAACTCTATAGTTCAGGATTTCAAAATATTTAATAACTGCTAAGGCTTCATAGGTTTTTCCTAAACCCACACTATCGGCAATAATACAACCATTATGGGTGCGAATTTTATTAATTGCTCCTATTACGCCATGTTTTTGAAATTCCAATAAAGTATTCCATATGGTAGTATCAACTAGCTGGTTGCTTTCACTGAACAATCCAGCGTATTGTTGGTCTGCTAAAAATTTTTCAAAGATATGAAATAGGGTTTTGTAGTAAACCAGTTCTGGGGTGGAGTTAGTATATAATTGTTCTAAATAAAACAACACATCTGCTTTGATATCTTTGACCAGTTCTTCATTGTTCCAAATTTGGTCAAACCAAACTTTGAAATCATAAGTGTCTTCTATGCTACTGACGATTAAATTTAATTCAATATTGTTGATATTGTCAGACAATCCTAAGCCTTTTATGGTAAAATTAGAACTTCCCATAATCGCGGAGGGAACTCGATAAATGGTAGTCGATCCATCGGGTCTGATGTCCTGTACTTCATTGTCAATATGATAGAGTTTTCCGTGCAAGAAGTTAGACTTTGCGATCGATTTTATCTCTACTTTTTCTCTAATCCAGTCAGCACAATCTTTGGCTAAACGTTTTTGTTGAAGCTGCTTTAGGAGGGTTAACCCTTCTCGATCGATTAAGAAGGCTTTGGTTTCATTTCTGTGAGGATCGAGAACAAAAGTTGGTTCGCCAAACAGGAATTGTAATTTTTCAATTTTCAATAGCTGTTCTTTCAGCTCTTCAAAAGCATAAATTGTAAAATAAGCTGAAACAATTGATAAGCGGGAACCTTCTTTGATTTTAAATCTTAAAAAATCACCAACACACCCCCGTGTGTGGTTATCTTTAATGCCTGAATATGATAAGGAAAAAATCGAACGGGGCATATTTTTTACCTGTTCAAGGTTTATTGTTAAACATATTTTTTTTTAAGAATGTTAAAATCTTGTAGGACTTACGCAAGTGTCACAGTTAAATCAACTTGTAGGATGCCCCGGACATTGATTATTTCGATTTCAACAGATTTTTCGGCTCCGGGACACCCTACGGAGAGGCTACATTAAGGGAAGAGTGAGCGAAATATCAGCGGAAAACAGAACTCTCGGTAGGATCGAAAACCTATAACCCTTGATTTATAAATGATTTAAATTCATGGACACAACTGGACTCGAACCAGTGACCCCTACGATGTCAACGTAGTGCTCTAACCAACTGAGCTATGCGTCCTCACGAATTCCTAATGTAGCAGAACATTCGATCGCCTGTCAAGCATAAATATGAAATTTTTTAAGCAGGCACTCTTGACATCGCCCCTAATGCCCCATCCCCCGCCAAATCTTCACAGTTCGATCGCCCGCACCGCTAGCCAAACTCCCCCCATCAGCACTAAACGCCACCGACAAAACCTCCTCCCCGTGGCCCGTCAGAATTTCCAGCAAACCCCCCGTACCCGCATCCCACAAATAAATCGTCCCATCCCGACTCCCCGTCGCCAAAACCCTACCATCGGGACTCAACGCCACACACAAAACATCCCCAGAATTGTCCCTCATACTCCGCAGCAGCGTCCCTCGCCCCTGTGCATCCACCCGCCACAGCTTCGCCGTACCATCCCGACTCCCCGTCGCCAAAATCGATGATCCTTCTGCATCTCCCCCCCTTACCAAGGGGGGGCTGGGGGGGGTCTGACCGGCAGGGGACACAGAGGAAGTCAATCCTTCTCCTACTCCCCCCCTTACCAAGGGGGGGCTGGGGGGGGTCGCAAAAACGATCGCCCGCACCCAATCCCCGTGCTCTGCTAAAGTACAAATCGATCGACCCTTTTGCCAATCCCACAACTGCACAGTCTTGTCCCGGCTGCCGCTAGCCAAAAACTCCCCGCCAGGACTAAAAGCCACCGCCTCCACCCCGCCAGCGTGACCAGTCAAAGCCGACATCGGCCTTCCCTTATTCAAATTCCACAACTGCACAGTTTTGTCCCGACTGCCGCTAGCCAAAACCTGACCATCCCGACTAAACGCCACAGCAGCAACCCTGTCAGAATGACCAGCCAAAGCGTACCACCACTTACCCTTATTCAAATCCCAAATATGAATCATTTTGTCCCGGCCGCCACTAGCCAAAGTCGCGCCATCAGGACTAAACGCCACACAAGTCACCCAGTCAGAATGACCCGTAAGAGTGTACCACCGCCTACCAGTCTCCAACTTCCACATCTCAATCGTCTTGTCCTCACTGCCGCTAGCTAAAGTCGCGCCATCAGGACTGAAAGCTACCGACGTAACAGCATTAGAATGCCCTACCAGAGTATGAACACACCTCCAAGTAGGCGCGCGTGCGGGCACAACCCGCTGCATCGGCGGCACAGGTAAAATGGTGCCTGCAACCGTTGGCGGCACTGCATTCTGCACCACAGGCGTCCTCTGCGGCACGGAAATTTTAGGCGCTGGTAGGGGCGGTGCCCCCGTGCCCGCCCCCGTGCCCGCCCCCGTGCCCGCCCCCGCCGACTGCTGCGGCTGCAAATCTTTCAATACCTCAGCTACAGATTTGTAGCGCCGACTGAGACTCGATTCGATCATTTTGTCGAGGATGCGACTTAATTTCGGATCAATTTGAACCTTCAAAAAGTCTCGCCAAACCCAAGCATCTTGATTGATATCGAACAAATCAAAAGGAGATATTTGAGTCAGCAAATAAATGCAAGTTACTCCCAAACTATACAAATCACTGGCATAAACCGCTTGACCTCTAATTTGTTCCGGCGCGACGAATTCGGGAGAACCGATGACTGTACCGGTTTCTCTCAAACCCTCCACAAGTTTTGCAGCGCCAAAATCAACTAAAACTAATTCCCCGGTTAATGTTGGGTAAGTATAAATGGTGGGAGTTTGAGAAAGGCGGCGGCGGATAATATTGGGGGGTTTAATATCTCGGTGAATTACACTGCGATCGTGCACGAACTGCAATACTGGCAATAAATCCTTCAGCAGACTAAGAATCTGACTTTCGCTGAAAGGCCCAGTCCGCGCCAACTCTTCCTGTAAATTTTGACCTTCTATAAATTCCTGTACCAAATACTGATAGCGTTCTTGCTGAAAGTGCGCCAGCAGTTCGGGAATTTGCGGGTGTTTCCCTAACTCATCTAGCCGCACCGCTTCTCGGTTGAATAATTCTGCTGCTTTCTCGCTGCTGCTGGTACCTTGGGATAGGGGAAAAAACTGTTTAATTGCACAGCGCGGTTTTGAGGGTTTGTCTTGGTCTATTGCTAAAAAAGTGCGGCCAAAACCGCCGCGCCCAAGGGGTTTGATGGCGCGGTAACGCTCTCTGAGCAACAGTTTGGAGCCGCAATTCAGGCAGAATTGGGTACGATCGGCATTTTGCGGGTTTTGACAGGCGGGGTTTAGGCAATAACTCATAACTAAACCGAGAAGGAATCAGCAGCACATCTCTATGATACTGACGCCCAAGCGCGATCGACTCTCGCGTTACAATTAAAAACCAAAGGACTTGAGTCGTCAGAATTTAAGATGTGGCTTTTACTTTCAGAGCATACTCTTTAAACCTTTCCAAGTCAGCCTGAATTGTCGATTCAACCACGCGGCCCAGAAATAGGTTATCCATCAATTTTCCCAGCCAGCCGGGAATTCCGTAAGCCACTGTCAGCTTGACGATACTGCTGTCTTTGCGATCGTAAAATCTTACGGCACCTCGATTTGGTAAGCCGTCTACCGATTCCCACTGAATTATCTGATTCGGCACTAATTTGAGAATCCGAGAAAGCCAGCTAAATTCTAACCCGCCAGTTGCGAGTTTCCAGCGAGACAACTCTGGATCTTCTTCGAGAACATGAACAGATTCTATCCACTTCATCCAGCGCGGCATTTGCTCTAAATCTGACCAGAGTTGCCACGCTAATTCGATGGGAATTGCCACTTCTACTTGGACACTGTGTTCTAACCAATCAGTCATGGGATTTTAGATTTTAGATTTTAGATTTTAGATTGAAGAATTGTTTCTTTTTTTCTTGTTACCAGGAAGAGCCTGGTAACGCAGATCCAGAGGCTCCGCCTCACTTTTCCTCTCGAATACTGGAGGCAGAGCCTCCCGATCGCCCTTCCCAGGCAGAGCCTGGGAACGAGAGAAAACGATAGAAGACTAAGGACTAATGACTGTAAGCTTCGAGAATTGCCTTAGCGGCTTGATGGCCTGAAAGTGTCGCTCCTTCCATACTATCAATGTAGTCTTGCTGAGTGTAACTTCCTGCTAAAAAGAAATTGGCGATCGGAGTTTTTTGAGCAGGGCGGAAAACATCCATTCCCGGTGCTTCGCGATACAAAGATTGAGCTAGCTTCACTACACTGTACCAAGTCATGTTTAATTCCCGCGCTGACGGGAATAAATCCTGAACTTGCTTAAGTACGTGTTGGGCGATCGCCTCATTGCTTTGTTTAATAAACGGATCTCCCGGAGTCAACACCAACTGCAACAGAGAACCTTGTCCTTCCTTATAATAATCCTTGGGACTTGTCAGCGCCAAATCAGCAAAACAGGAAAAATCTGCATCTGCTGAATATAGCAAATTATCGATGCCGACAGCGTGGCTCAACTGTTTGCGCTTGGCTTCGTCTTCCAATTCCGTTACCCAACCGTCGAACCGCAATTGCACTGTAGCAACTGGCACCGCATCTAATTTATAAATGTTGTCAAATTCTGACCATTTGCGCCAAGCTGGGGGCAATATTTTCTGAATTCCTGGTACGTCTAATGCAAAAAGATAAGCATCAGCGGTAATAGTTTCTTCAGTTTCGCCGCTAGCTACTGCCAAGCCTGTGACGCGGGTTTCTGCACCTTCTTCAAACTGAATTTCTCGGACTCTGCGCCGCGTGTAAATTTTTGCTCCTTTCTTTTCCAAATATTCCACAATTGGCTTGTGCAAATATTCGCTGGGAGAACCGGCCAGCATTCGCATCCTTGATGCTTCTGTTTTGGTAGCAAAGAATTGAAATATTGTCAGCATACACCGAGCAGAAATATTTTCGGTGTCGATAAAACCCAGTGCGTAGGCGATCGGATTCCACATTCTTTTGAGCGAGTTTTGGTTGCCGCCATGACTGCGGAACCAGTCAGCAAAGCTAACTTTATCCAAATCGCGGATGGTTTTCATCGCTCCGTCAAAGTCGATCAAACCTCGGACGATCGGGCTAGTTCCCAGGGCGATCGAATTTTGGATTTTGTCCTGTACCGATAGCTGAGATGTAGTAAAAAATGCCTTCAATCCGTGCAAAGGAGCACCCACCGGAAAGCGAAAATCCAAAGAACCAGTTTCGCCGCCTCGATTGATAAAAGTGTGGACGTGTTCTTTGACGAGCAAGTCGTCAAAAGCTCCCACTTTTTTCATCAGGGCAAATAAGTTATAATAGCAACCGAAGAAGACGTGCAAACCCATTTCAACGTGATTGCCGTCGGGATCTACCCAACTGCCGACTTTGCCGCCAACAAAGGGGCGGGATTCAAAAATTTCTACTTCGTGGCCGGCCTCCACTAAATCGACTGCTGTGGTCATTCCAGCCAGTCCCGCACCTGCGATCGCAACCCGCATTTTACCTATCCTTTACAGTATTTTTACAAATTGTAACAAAATTTAGAATATTAGAAATATTATTAAAGTTCGTAAATGCCGATCGACACTTGTATAGCCCTCTGAATTCTGGCTAGGACATCGGCACTAAGTTGACCGTAAGCGCCTTGTTCCAGATAAGTCTTTTGGACAGTTATAATTTGCTCGCAGACAGCCAGCGAGTCAGATTCTAACCCTCCTTCACCAGGCGGAATCAAAACCCGACTCGGAGTTTCGCCCCCTCTCAAATCGCTAGTAAAAGGGACAATCAGTACAGTACGGCTCAATTCATTCCGGCTATCTATGGAAACGACAGCAACAGGACGCTTTTTGGTATCTCCGATCGTTCGCAAAGCTCTAACAAGATAAACTTCGCCTTGTCGCGGATAAGCTTCTGTCATTGTATCAAAGACCTTCCTCTATTAAAATTTCTTCCATTTGTTCCTGAGCAAATGTTGCCCATTCTTCCTCAAACTCAATATCTTCTTGGCTGCAGTTTTGATAAAACTTCCGCAACTTATCTTCTATTTGCTTAGCGTACCAGAGACGGAGAGCTTGTTCGATCGCCTCCGTCCAATCATCAGTAAGTTGGTCTATTTTCTCCGCGAATTCAGCATCAAGGGCGACTAACACTTCTCGCTTTTGAGTAGAATTTGACATAATCATTTTCCTTTATAATTTAAAAACTAGGGTGCGCTGGGGCGCACCTTACAAATTACTTTTACATATTCTTTCTTCCTTCTTCCTTCTTCCTTCTTCCTGCTTCTTTATTCCTTCAAAACATCGGCATTAACTGAAGTGGCCCAATTCCCAACTCTTTAGCAGACACCCAGCGAACCTCAAGCAAAGCGATCATATCCTTAAACTGAGGCTGACCGCGAGAAGCACCCATCAACCCTTTAGCAATAATCAAACCGCACCAACCGTTGGTTAATTTACAGCGACGGTCCCATTTCTTGCGAGCTTCCTGATGCACCGGATCGTCTTCATTAAACTCCCCAAACAAATACAGCTCCCCATTTTTAGTTTGCAAAATACCCAAGTCGAATTGCTCATCCTGAAAAGGATTTTCGCCCGGATTAAAACCAATCCCCTTCACACCTCCAGCTTCTTTCAAATCCTGAATCATAGTTTTTGCCTTCGGATGAGAAGTTTGGATCATCACCACCGGCAAACCATCTCCGGCGGTATTAATATCAACTTCTGCACCTTGGTGAAACTGGACACTTTGGCGCAGGAAATCTACCGTTTCCCAAGGTACGGCACCGAGACTCAAAAATGAATTTTGCGGTACTAAATCGTCCCGCAGCAGTGGCTTGTCAAATTCATCATCGTCATCATCGTCATCATCGTCATCACCGAGCATCTGTAATAATTCGTCTGACACATCGGGCATCGTGGAAACTTTAACGGATACCTGTTGAATTTCTCCGTCAGGCTGCGGAACAGGGATGCGGTAGCGGCTGCTAAGAGTGGGAAAAGTGTCTGAGCCCAATTTCCGGCGGCCGTTGCGGAAAAAGCGATGAAATGCTTCGAGAGCAACTAACATCGTGAGGGCTTCTTCTTCGTAAAGGATCGATCGCAATCCTTCTAAAGGATGTAGGTTGCCGAAATTTGGTTCAATTTCCGAGGGAGGCAAATCGGCTAAATCAATTTCGTCCTCGTCGTCCTCATCAATATCTGCTGCACTTTCAAAGGTAACAAACAAACAGTCTTGCCCTAAAAAAGCCTGTTCTAAATCTTCAAAAGATTCATCGTTGACGACTCGTTCTCGAAACCGCTTCAAGGATTCTAGAGAACGGTACAGTAAAACTCCGTAATCCATTCTGCCTTGCCCCAATACGGACACGTAGAGGCTGGCGACATCCCACTGATTGATTTCAATAGATATAATTTGGTGTTCCCTCAAAGTCCGCCACGGAGCGTCTTGCCAAATTTGAGCAGCTTTTTCCATTAAAACTTCAGCATACTGAGGTGGCAACTCAGGAGGTCTGTTGATGGCGACCTCTTCCATGCCGCGAAATATTTCGTCAATTAGGGGCAATTCCGGCACGTAGTCAATAGAAATGCCTAAATCTTGAAGTACGCCCCGCAGATAAAATTGAATTTCTCGGTTTTTGACTACTATTTTTTGGGGGCGGACTGCGGGAGCCGGACTTTGGGGATGTTCCATTGCCCGTAGCAGGGCCCGGACGAGCGCCTCTGGGCCGGCATCTGGGCCTACCATGTCCATAGCCCTCACGACTCCTTCGGAGCCATCGACCCAGAGAATGCACTCGCCACCAGCTTCTAGAACGTCATCGTCATCTAGCATCATGTGTGAGTCAGCATTAGATAAGGGTCGGCGATCGCCCTCCCACACGCTGGGAATTTGAGGTAAGTTTTGTAGCCGACGAAGAGTAGTGCGATTCAGCGCTGCCATAGAGTAAGCCCGTTGGGTGAAGCATTGTTGCGGTGCCGGTAGCCGGTCAACCGCTGCTTATCAATCATAAACCCTATAGGGGGAGAGGACATCGAGCTGGGGAACGAGGCCTCACGGGAATTAAAAATTAGAAGCTAAAAATTCGGCCTTCAGCATCTAACCTTATGCCTTCTGGCGAATGCCTGTACAATGGAGGGATAAGATTACACTCTTAGCATTAGACAATCTCAGGAGTTCGGCAAATTATGACTCAAGCCATTTCTGAAAAGCGCGGCATTCAAATGACGGACTCTGCTGTCCGTCAAGTTTTAGCTCTGAGAGAGAAACAAGGTAAAGACCTCTGCTTGCGGGTAGGGGTGCGCCAGGGCGGCTGCTCTGGTATGTCTTACGTCATGGATTTCGCAGATCCGAGCACTGTGAAATCCGACGATGAAGTGTTCGACTACGATGGTTTTCAGGTAGTTTGCGATCGCAAGAGCATTCTTTATCTCTACGGTTTGGTTCTCGACTTCAGCGATGCTATGATCGGGGGCGGTTTTCAGTTTACTAACCCCAACGCAACTCAAACTTGCGGTTGTGGCAGTTCATTTTCTACATAAATTGGAAAATAGGGCATTGGGGATTGGTAATTGCTAATTGCTGAGAATGCCTCGGACTGCCTTGCGGCGTCCGGCACCCAATGCTCTTTCCAATCTAAAATCTCAAATCCCAAATCTAAAATCGAATGACCCCTGAAGAATTGTTTAAAGACGGTTTCGATCGCTACCAAGCTGGCGAAGCCCCGGCTAATCTGATCCCCGTGTTTAAAGAAGTGTGCGAAAAAGCTCCCAAAAATGGCAATGCTTGGGCTAGCCTCGCGTGGCTCTACCTGTTGGAAAATAAACCATCTTCGGCTCAAAAAGCAGCGAAAACAGCCGTTAAATTGAACCCTCATGACCCCCAAGCTCGCATCAACCTAGCAGTAGCGATCCTCGATCTCAAAGAGAAAGGAGTGCGTCCCCACGTAGAAGTGGCTCAGCAACTTCTGATGGCTTCCGAAGAGTTACTCGACGAAGTTAAAAAAAATTTTGAAGAAGGATTAAGTAGAAAACCCGACTGGAAGAGTCTCGCCCGCGTTAAACAGTGGCTTCTGGAGCCGTAACCGCGCAAACAAGTCTATTTGGGGCGGGGATCGACGAAAGTGGCTTTGCGGTTTATTACGACATCGTAATAAATCAATAAATAACTTTATGGAAAACTCAGAAAGTCAGTGCTAGTATTTGAAGACTTAGACGATTGACAAACCCGCTCAGCGGTTTTCAGATTTTACTACGATAATACTAGGAGTTGTAAAAACATGAGCACTGACAGCCACGTTAACATCAAACCCGCAACCCGCAACCACAAAGGTTTCTTTATTCAGCCAGCTTCTTACAAGTTGATGAGCATCGATAAATCCGGTTGGGCCTTGATTTGCATGGACAAAGCAGTTTGTCACTACGTAGACCCGGATGATTTGCAATTGCCCAATAAATCAGGAATGTCTGAAGGTTAATTCTGAAGTTGTGAGAGACTTTAAGATGCTTTATTTGAGTAGCTGCCCTCCATGGAGGGCAGCATCTTTTTTAGTAAGAAAAAAGTCCGGCAACGCGCAGTGAGCTCATGTCAGGTCGCTCAACCATAATATCCGGTCGGGGCGGGTTTATTGGATTTGGGATTTGTGTTGAATATCACGGTGAACCCGCCCCTACAACAATCACGATCGATTCACCGGACATGATATGAATCGGGATTTAAGGGATAGGCTGTTACGAATCTAGATTGTATTTTTGGGCGGGCGGGACGCTAGGGCCCCTACTCCCCACAAGACTTTGATTTTTTTTTGACACACAATTTAAGGCCGCAACAGCTTAGGAATGAGAATTAAATAACTTCCAAAAGTTTGTGGGATGGGCTTTCAGGCCCATCCCACAATAACAATTAAAATTGTAAGTTATTTAATTCGCGATCCTTAGAAGGATAGAAGGAAGAATTACCGATTACAAATTACCGATTACAAATTGCAGGGTAAGAGCATCTCAATTAGGCTTGACACAAGGACTCAGAAGAATCTAATGTAGGGTCAAGAAAACAAGAAAAGAGAACTTGAATCATATAATCGTTATCCATAGCAGTGCGTTTCATTTGGGAGCATCCCACTTTTGCAGTCAGTATAAATACTCAGACAATTGTCTGGCTAAGCTGATGGCATAATATAAAGCA